>CALIMU010000107.1 GCA_938045355.1 uncultured Clostridium sp.
ATCTTTATATTTACTTATACTGCTTCAACATATCTTGTATAACGCATACCATTAACTTTAGTTTTAACATATCCAAATATTGGATTAAGACCTAATTCTTTTAATTTATTAAAATAAAATGTTCTTAACTTTCTTTCTTTTATCTTCTTATCTTTTGTTAATGCTTTTATTTCTTTTATTGCAATTTCTATATCTCTTTCAGCATCTGTTGTAGCTTCTTGATATTTTTTCCAAAACTCTGTTTGAATCTTCTTTTCTTCTTTATTTTCCCAATATATCTTAGTTCCTAAAACATTTTGATGTAATTCTACTATTATTGTTTTTATCATTGAAAACACTTTTTCTTTTTTAGCATTTGTTGTATTCATTAAAAGATTTCTTGTATCTCTTAATAATTTTCCGAAAACATTCTTCTATAACTGGCATTGGAAGACTATGTGTAAAAAGTGTTCTACTTATATTTAAAAGGATAATTGTTCTTTCTAAATTGTCTTTTTCATCTAATTTTCCTAAATATGAATTATATCTATCTATTTCTGATTGAATCTTACTATATTTATTTATTTTTGAATGTTTCATTTCTAATGGTAATATTTCTTTTACATATTCTGCTAAACTTCTAAATATTTCCATATATATTCCATTTTTCTTTTCATTACTTATAAGTCTGTTATCTGCAAGTCTTACTGAATAATTTTTTAAAAGATTTCTATATATCTTAGTTTCTTTTACTGCATATAATTCTTCATATTTTTCATCTATTTTCTTTCCAGATGCTTTAAGTACCTTATAATCTAATGATAATAAAAACAATTGTTTTTTATTCTTATATTCTTCATATTGTTCTGACTTATTTGTATTAATCTTATAATAATCTGCTAAAGCTCTCTTTTCTACTTTTGTTGCTCTATCTGTTCTTACCTTTGCATATATAGAATCCATTATATATTTATCTATAGCTTCTAGATATTCTTCATATGCTATATTATATTTTCTTTCTGCTTCTTCTCTTTGAGATTTAGAAGGAGCTTCTTTTACTTTTTCCAATATTTTTTCTGACTTAATATATGCCCTTCTTTTCATAGATATAAGGAAAGAGTTCATTCCTATTTTGGTTGGAACTAATATATTTCTTATTGTTGATGCAACACGGCCTATAAAATTTGTATTTGTTGTTATAATTTTCAATGTCTTTGACTTAGCTTGTTCCATTTCTTCCCCCTCATAAACAATCATCACATTATACTATATTTTATACTATATTTTTAACATATAAGTCAATTATTTTTACATATTTATAATATTTAAACAGCCTTCTTTTCATTTCTTAATTCTTTTGCATTCATTATAGAATATTCTGTAATGTTCCCTCCTATTATTCTTGCAATTTCTCTTATTGTTTCATCTTCATTTAATTTTATTAAGCTTGTCTTTGTTCTTCCTTCTTCATCCTTTTTAGATATATAATAATTATGATCTCCGAAGTGCCGCTATTGTAGGAAGATGTGTTACACATAATACTTGATGTTTTTTTGCAATTTCAAGCATTTTCCTTCCTACTTTTTTTCCTACTATTCCGGCTTATACCTGTATCTATTTCATCAAATACTAATATATTTGTATTATCTGCTTCTCCGAAGTATATTTTTAATACTTAACATTATTCTACTCATCTCACCACCAGATGCGATTTTTTTGAGTTCTTTTTGTTCTTCTCCCTTGTTTGTTCTTATCATAAATTCAATATAATCTTTACCTTCTTTTGTAAATTTATCTCTTTTTTCAACTAAAATACTAAATTCTGCATTTTTCATTTCTAAGTCTTTTAGTCCTTCATTTATCTTATCTGAAATATCTTTACCTGCTTTTTTTCTAAGCTGAAACATTCTTTCTGCTAAAATATCTAATTCTTGTTCTAATTTTTGTTTTTCTTTTGAAAGTTCTTCTAAGTTTTCATCTTTATGTTCTATTTCATCAAGTCTTTCTTTTGTTTCTGCTAAGAATTTAAAAATATCATTAACTGTCTTACCATATTTTCTTTTTAAAGTTACATATTCATCTATTCTACTTTCTAATTTTCTTAGCCTTTTTTCATCATATTCTCCATCACCCATTTTTGATATTGTAATTGCAACCTCTTCAAGTTCATAATATGAATTTTTAATTATCTCATATTCTTCTTTTAAATCATCACTATAATTATTAAGTTCTTCAACATTTTCCATTGCAAGAGCTAAACTTTCAATTGTATCTGATATATTTATTTTAGCTTTTGCTATATTTTCTGCAATCTTTTCATAATTAGAAATCTTTATATATTCTTCTTCTATATTTTTTTCTTCTTCTTCAGATATTTCCGCTTCCTCTATTTCTTTAACTTGATATTTTAATAATGATATTTCTCTTAAATCACTTCCGCCTTCTAATTTTAAACTTTCATATTTTTCATAAATATTTACATATTTTTTGTATATATCATAATATTCTCCGTCTAATACCTTCTATATATTTATGTATATATCTATCAAGCATATTTCTTTGTTTTGAAATATCCAAAATATTCTGATTCTCTTTTTGTCCGATGTACATCAATCTTATCTAACATAAATTCTTGTAATTCTTTTTTTGATACCATCTCACCATTTATAGTACATAAGTTTTTGCCTTGTTTTGTAACTTTTCTTGATACTACATATTCTTCACCATCAATGTCTAAAGAAATATTTACTTTTGCCAAATCTTTACCATTTGATATTTTATCTTTATCAAACTTACCGACCACCTATAAATATTAGAGAGTCTATTATAAGTGTTTTACCTGCACCTGTCTCACCTGTAAGTACATTAAACCCTTCAAAAAACTCTACTGTTATATCTTCAATTATACCAATATTTTGAATATTTAAGTAATTAATCATATATGTCCTTCCTAAACTTATAATTTCTTAAAATGTAATAAATAATGTAACAAATATAATTATATATAATCATAAATCATATTATTATTCTTTCTTCCTACTATTATACCATAAAATATTATATAATATATATCAATATAATCATAGTAATTTAGAAAGGATTTTAATTGAAATATGAATACATTTAATATAACAGATAGAATAATATTTCACATTGATGTAAATAATGCATTCCTATCTTGGACTGCTGTTGATCTTTTAGAAAAAGGACATACTGTAGATATTAGAGATACATATAGTATAATCTCTAGAACAGATAATAAACGTCATCGGTGTTGTTCTTGCTAAAAGTACTAAAACTAAAAAGTTTGATGTACATTCACGGTGAAACAACATATACTGCATTAAGAAAATGTCCTGCAATAAAAATATATAACCCTGATTATAATATGTATAAAAAAAGGTCAAATGATTTTTTTAAACTTCTTTCTAAATATTCATATTGTGTACAAAAAGCTAGTATTGATGAAGGATATATAGAAGTTACAGGAATCATTAAAGGAAATACTATAGAAGAGCTAAAGAAAAATAGTATTATATATGCTCAAACTTTACAAAATGATGTAAAAAATACCTTAGGTTTTACTATTAATATACGGTATAAGTAATTCCAAAATAATAGCTAAAACTGCATCAGACCTTGTAAAACCAAATAAAATTATTCCCATCTTCCATGATGAATTAAAAGAAAAACTATATCCTTTAGATATATCAAAACTATTTCTTGTTGGCAAAAAAACTGAAGAAAAATTAAAAAAGCATAATATAACAACAATAGGTAAATTAACTGAAACTGATGATAAACTTTTAGAAAAATTTCTTCGGAATACTCCGGTCCAAAATTAAAAGAATATGCTCTTCGGTAATGATACTTCACCCGTTACAGATAAAGATGATGAACTTAAATCAATCTCACATCGGACATACATTTGAAAAAGATTTAGTAAAACAAGATGAAATCTTAACACATCTTCTAATTATTACAGAAGATCTTACTAAAAGACTTAGAAAAGAAAAACTTAAAACAAATTCTATAGGAATAACAATTAGATTAAATAATTTTACAGACCTTTCAAAACAAAAAGCTATTTCCTATACAGATTCTACTATTGATATATATAATATAGTAAAAGAACTATATTATACTTAGAAAGAAAAGCAATCTTCCTATCAGATATTTAATGGTTAAATTTAATAGCCTAGATAAAGCAGAAAATGCAGAACAACTTAATCTTTTTGACATTGCTGAAGAAAAGCAAAAACAAGAAAACAACAATATAATAAAAAGAAATACTAAAAAAGGAAACATAGATAATGCTATAGACAGTATTAACAACATTCTTCGGAAACAATACTCTAAAGCGTGCCTCTACTCTTATACTTAAGAATAAGAAAGATGATGATTAAACTCTGAATTAATTACATATATATTAAAAATATGCAAATTTAATGGCTTATTGTAGTTTAAGGCTAAAAACCTGCAATTATATTTTAAATTTACTCTCTATAAATAATAAAAATCTATTGAATTATGTAAACTATTGTGTTACAATATTATTATATTAATTTTAAAAAGTATACTTAAATTAAAGTATACTAACGAAAGGTAGATGATTCAATTGAAATCAAAGTTTAAATTATGTTTGAGATTTTTATTATTGACAGTAATTGTTAACATGTTGTCTTACAGTAAAACGTGGAATTTCCAAAAGCTTAAAGCTAAAGGAATAGACAATTCATTTATTTGTTATATGGATGGTAAGTTTATTACCGATCCAACATCACCACAGTTTAGTTTTATTCATGGAGTAAAACCCATGAATTATGGAATTTACAACAAAAACAACCATTACCTTGTGGCAGTAAGCCCAGTATATGGTCAAATTGGTGATGAAATAATAGTAAAATTCAACAATGGAATAAAAATAATTGTATACATCGGCGATCATAAGAGACCAAGTGAAACAAAAAAACTTGGATATGGAATCCACGAGGTCTCTTCTAATCGAGGATGCCAAGTAGAATTTATCGTAGATGAACTATTAATTCCTCAAATAGTACAAAAAACAGGAGATTTTGCCAGCTATATCAAAAGATATAGCGGAGGAATCCAGTCCATCGAAAATAAAAGAATCTTATAATAAATTATTTTAGATTTTTAAAAGGAAGTAGAATAATTTCTACTTCCTTTTTTTGTTATCTTATATCCTTAATTTTTAACTCTTTCAACATATTTCTTTGTTCTTGTATCTATCTTTAATTTTTCACCTATTTCTATAAATAACGGTACAGATATTTCAAGACCATTTTCCATTCTTGCTGGTTTTCCTGATGTTGTTGCAGTATTCCCACTAAATCCTGGTTCTGTATATTCAACAACTAATTCAACAAATGTTGGTGGTAAAACTTCTATAACTTTACCTTTATATAATACTATAGTTACATTCATATTTTCTTGTATAAATTCTAAAGCATCTCCCATTTGTTCTTTTGTAAGTCCCATTTGTTCATATGTATTATTATCCATCAAGTAATATAAGTCTCCATCTGTGTATAGATATTGCATTTCTTTTTGTTCTATTTCTACTGTTTCTACTTTTTCTGCTGGATTAAATGTTTTTTCTATAAGAGCTTTTGTCATTACATTTCTTAATTTTGTTCTAAAAAATGCTGGCCCTTTTCCTGGTTTAACATGTTGAAATTCTGTTACTCTAAATACATTTCCATCATATTCAAAAGTTGTACCATTTTTTAAATCTCCTGCTTGTATTGTTGGCATGTTTCTTTCTCCCTTTCTTCATAATATTTGTTCTTTAACTTTTTATATATTAATATATTTTTTATTTTTTTTCAAGACTTTAATATCTACCTATATCTAAACTTATATATTATCTTTATCTTCTTCTATTTTTTCTACTCATTTGTCTTTTCTTTGCTTGTATATATTCTCTCCTTATAATTAGTATTGGTACTA
>CALIMU010000108.1 GCA_938045355.1 uncultured Clostridium sp.
TTATTATATATTTTCTCAGATATCTTTTTATACTTTCCTTCTTCTATATAATCTTTAGCCTGTTCTTTTCCGAAGTAAAAACCCATAATTATATTTGATATTATCATTATTTAATATATCTCTACATTCAATTTTTGTTATATTTTTTTCTATCTTTTCAAGTTCTTCTAATCCTATTAAAATATCTATTATATACAAATTATTACATATCTTAACACTATTCCATTGATGTCTAAATTTTTCCTCTTTATCTGTTATATATCCATATATTATTTCATTTTCTATATTAAATGTTGAAAGTAATTCTTTAAATATAATAGAAAGTGCTGAACATATCCCATAATTCTTATTTATTCTACATATTCCTTGTGATGTTGATGATTCTTTAAGTTCATTATACAAAAGTTCATCATAATTTGTTATATTTAAATACTTATTATATCCTTTATCTATTATATAGTTTTCCATCATATATTTATATACTTCTATAACTATGCCTATGTCTTCTTTTTTATTATTATCTTCTATTAATTTTTTTATCTTTTCTTTTTCAATATATAATTTATCTAAACCATTTAAAAATTCTTCAATATAATAATACCATGTATATTCATCTTCTATATATATTATTATAGGTATTTTTCTACCATATTCATCTATTCTTAATTTTTCTAATTTGCCTCTTATACCATTATTACATTTGATAAAATCTTGTAAACTTTTAAAATATCCTCCAAACTTTAATATCTTACTCCTATTTTTATACATAATATTATATTTTTCTTCATCTTCTAATATTTCTCTTAAAGCATGAGGATTTTCGTTGAATATAAGTTCTTGTGAAGCATATGGCATATTATTAAATATTTTCCCATCTCTTATAATAAACTCTGATAACTCATAATATGGTATCAAATTTAAATATCTTCTATATGTTCTATTCAAATATTTCTTATTCATTTTTAATATTAAACTTGTTATATAATCTTTTTCTTTTTTACTAGGATATTTACTTTTCAATATATTTTCTTCTATTATTTTTTGTATTTCTAATTCTAATTTTTTCTCAACATTATATCTATCAACATCACCACTTCCTTCATTACTCATTCTTTTAGATATAATATCTTTTTCTAAATTACTATATTCTTTCTGAAATGTTAACATATTATCTAATACTAATATTGTATCTGGAACTGTTCTACTTCTTATATATTTAAGACTATATGAAAGATCTATATTAAACCAAACATCATTTATCTTAACCTTATTCCAATAATACCTATATTTACTTGAGCCTTCATAATATCCTTCTATTATATTATTTTCTACTCCTAAATAATCTAATTCATCTTTTAAAATCTTAGCTATACCAAATGATTTTAAAAGTCCCATATTAATATCACCGTTTTTCTGCTTTAAATATTTCTTTCTTATCTTTTTTAGTTAAAATATTATAATCAAACGTCGAAATCTCTTCTAAATATTCATCAAGTACAATTTTATTTGCTAATTTTTTTAATATTTTTACTATATCATTTACTATTTTTTCCATATATTCCTTTCATTATTATAATATCAAAAAAGTGCATAGATTAATATCTATTGTATTAATTAATTATTTTATTTTTGCATTTTCTATTATTATCATCTTCTCTCTATTTTTACACAACAAAAAACAGTAAACCAATTTGATTTACTGTTTTCAAAATAATATTCTATTATATTATTTAATTTCTATTTTCATTTAACTAAACTGAGATCTATTTTTTCTCAACACTTTTCCAGAAATCCTCCATAGTTTTATTAAACTCTTGTGGCACATCCATATTAACACAATGTCCTGCATTTTCAAAAATAACTACCCTACAATTTTGCTCACTTTTTTTCCATTGTTTTACTACCTCTAATTCCATTGGAATATCAAATCTTCCACATCCAATCATCAAAGGATAATTTCGTTTTCCAGTTTTATACTTATTTATCATATTATTAATCCCTATCAAGCATATAAATGATTTTTTAGGAAACAGTATATTCATATCAAAAAACTCATCTTGTGCCTTTAAAGTATGTGCACCAATTTTCTTATTTGCTTTTGCAAACCACTTAACTGAAAAGATAGCTTTCAACATCATTGCCTTTTGTTTCATGCCATTTTTCTTTTGCATTTTAACATCAAAATTATTAATATCATATCCTCCAAAACATGCCATTGAACTTACAAAGTTTGGGTAATGATTAGCAAAATCTTGTGCCAGTACTGCCCCTAATGAAATACCAACAATATGTACTTTTTTAATATTTTCTACCTTTAAGATTTCAAATATCCATTCTGACATCTTATCTATTCGATCCCCTTTTTTTGTATCTGTTGACTGTCCATGACCAATAATATCAACAGCCAAAATATTATATTTGTTTTGAAAATATTCAAACTGTGTTTTAAACATATTATGATTAACAAAAGCAGCATGAATAAAAAGTATCCATTCAGTATGATCTCTTCCGCTGATAAAATATGTTATTGGTGAATTATCTAACTTTATTGCTTTCATATTTTACTTCATTTCCTTCCATTTCATCTTTGATAATATTTCACAATTTAACTTTAATTCTTTCATACATCTTACATATATTATACTAAAAATACAATATTATTCTATATTCTCTCCTATATTTTTAATATATCTTATTGCTTCTTCTATTTCTTCTTTTGTTAATTCTTCTTTTCCTAAATTCCTATCTAAATATATTTCTTTCAAAGATATTCTATCCATATTCTGAAATCTTTTTAAAATCTTAACTGCTTTACATAGCCCATAAATATATGAATATGGATAGTTCTTACCTATAATATTCCCCTCTTCCCTTACTATATATAATAATTTTTTCCTATTCATATCAAGTTTTCTATTATAATAACTGTAATTTAATTCACTATATTTTTCTACTATTTTTTCTGTTATATCTTTAATTTCTTCATCAGTTAAATTATCTTTTCCAATTAAATATTCTAAACAATTAAAATAATGCTCTCTAAATTGTATTATCATACTGCTTCTAAAAATCATAAAAAGTAAGTTTAATTTTGCTTCTTGTAATATTTCGGGATCTAAATCAGATTTTATTTCTTTCAGCATTAAAAGTTCATATAATATCGCTATTGTCTCATTTCTTAAATTATTAATTTTTCTTTTAATATTATTCTTTTTTAATATGTTTTTATCAATATAGTGTCCGAAGTTCATGGAAAAACATTCTCATATTATTATACTTATTCTCATCAAATGCTAAGTTCATATATATTTTATCTTCTACTTCACCTACATAACATTTACTATTCTTTATACTTTTTACACCACATGATATTTTTCTTTTTTCAAACATATCTTCTATTATTTCATAATGTTCTATTCTTTCATTTTCTGAAAGATTTTTAAATATGTTATTAATTATCTTAGTATAATTATAATCATCATAATTCTTCTTTACCATATAACTTTCATAATATTTTATGTATTCATTCCTAAAAATTTCTACATTTCCAAATATATATTCAATATTTGATATAATTTTTTCATTATAATCTTCTTTTTTACTTCCAACATATTTAATCCATAACTTAAAAAGTCTAAAATATAGTTTTTCTAAATCTTTTTCATAA
>CALIMU010000109.1 GCA_938045355.1 uncultured Clostridium sp.
AATAAAATTATAAATAATATTATTGTTTTCAAATTACTATCTTTACTCATCTAGAAATTACCTTTAAACTTTTATTATTATTGCTTTTTTTCTTTTTCTTATTTTTATCTTTATTCTGTTGATAAATCATTTAAAAGTTCCATTGTACCTAATATATTATATGTTATAGAAGATATCCTTCCTTGATAGCCATTATATTTAACATCTGTAATTGTTATATTTGGTCTATTTTTAGTTGTAGATTGTCTTACTACATTTGTTGCATTTAAGTTTGGTGATGAATCTGCTTTTACATTATACCTTACCAAAATCTCTTGAAGTTCTTTAGTTGGATAGCCATCTTTATCATAAAGATCTGTAAGTTTATATGATGATCTTAAATTTCCTCTATTCCCATCTTTTATATTTAATGTTACATCTATCAATTTTTCTTTTGCTTCTCTATTAACAGAATTTGCATAATTTAAAGCAGATATTAATGTTCCCATTGTTATTCTTTCTCCAAAATCACGAAGAACTGAAGATTTAACACCATTTTTTTGAACTTCTTTATAATTTTGTGAATTCATATCTGTTCTATTACTTGTATCAGAATCAGTTTCCACAAAAAGTGGTGCATTAAATTCTGAAACCATATTTTTTGTGTTTTGAGTATAGAAAGTATCTTGTGCATAATCTCTTAATTGATTAAAATAATATGCCATAAATGATAATACAAGTATTCCGAATCAAAACACCTGCTGCTATCATTAAAGCTTTTGATGCATTTTCCATATTATATCTCCTTAAACACTATTTTATTAATTCTACCTGTTTGTGAATCAATTTCTTTTCCTTGTGGATCCCATTTAAAATGTCTTGATTTTAAATCTGCTGCTGCAGTTTGCCAGATAAACTTTGTCCAATTATTTTTATTATAATTAAAATTTGTATTTTTTCTTTCAAATTTTTGTACACTCAAATTTTTCACAAGTGATACCATTTCATCAAATTCTTTTCTATTACTACTATCTTTAATTGGTCCTATCCTTATTTTTTTAATATCTGTAACTACTTCTTTATCTATCTTTCCGGAAAGATTTAAGTGGTGTTTGTTCACCTAAAGGAAGAGAATTTGCAAATGTATTTTTAAACAAGTTTATAAGATTATTATCTCTTGTTTGTAATACATCTGCTATTGTTTTATCTGTTTTAAGTGCATCTAAATCTCCGAATACCTGCATCCACTTCTCCGAATAGCTGGATTAAAATATGAAAGACGTATACTACTCTTAAGTGGATTTTTTAAATAAATCTCTACTGTTATAGCTTTTTCATTTAATCCTGATTCACCTTTTGCAATTATTCTACTAGTCCCTGAAAGTCCCATATTATCCCAAACTCTATTTTCAAGATTTATACTATATGCTAAATTTAAACATGATATTACATCTGTTCCATACATTTGTGCTTTTTCATAAGCTTGAAATTGTTCATTAAATTCTACCACTTTTTCTGATTTTTTAGATTCTAATATCGTTTTTTGTGTTTGTGTATAATTATTAAGTATAAATGTCATTATTGATAATATTAATACTGCAAGAAATACTCCTGCTGCCATTTTTAAAGCATAAGATGCATTTTCCAAGTTTCTAACTTCCTTTCATTGTACTTAAAGCTTCACCCATACTTACAATACCTATACCAACCATTGGGATTATTAGATATCCAACAAATAATAGTACCATTGGGGCAAAACCTATTGCTTTACCAATTCTTGCTTTTTTAGCTATTAATCTTTCATTTGATTCTTTTCTCTTTTCTTGATAATAAGATCTTTCTGTTTCTAATTCTTCAAACGCATTTTTTATTGGTATTTGATCTACTGCTGCTTGAAGACTTTCTACTATTCTAACAAATTTAGGAAATGTTACATCTTGTTTTAACTGTTCTAATGCTTCATATCCTCCTGATTCAAAGTTATTAACACATTTTGAAACTGCTTCTCTAAATATATTTGAATATCTTTCAATCCATTCAAGCATCATTTCAACATTTATTCTTTCTATTTTCATAAGCATTAATATTAATGTATGGAACTGCATTACTTCATTTTCCATTTCAAGTTCTCTCATCTTAAATTGGAATTTTAAAAGCATTTCTGGTCCATAAAATGCTATAAATCCTATACCTAAAGCAATAACAAGTTCAAACCAAGAGAAACTTTCAGATATAATTACTTTAGTTTTTTCAATTATATTTTTAACATCTGATTCTTTTTCTTTTTCTGATATTTGCTTATATATTTTAAGTGTTCCCATCTTTTTAAGTATCTTATTTTTAACTGCATCATTTTTAGTATTTAATTCTTTTACAGTTATTCCGATCTTTTATTATAGCATTTATAACTTCATTTTGTCTCTTTGTTTTAGCTATTGCTTTTGCTTCATCAGCCTTTCCGAAGGTTACCTAAAATATTATAATCTGCTGTTGGCTCTGTATATACATAATCTTTTGATATTGCATGAGCCCAGAAAGCTATTAATATTGTTATTAACGCTGCTGCCATAAAAAGAGTAATTTTATTTACATACATCCATTCAAGTTTCATCTTTGATGCACTATCTTTTAAAAGCTTTATCTTTGTCCTATATTCTTTTGTCTTTTTCTTTGGAATAAACAAATCAACAAACTTCTTTATAAGAGGCTTATTATATAACTTATTTTGCCATGGATTTGATGTTGAATTTACACTTTCTACTTTTGCATTATCTTTTAATTTCCTTACAAATACATATGATACCATTGTTGTAACAATTAATAATATTTGTACAATCATTCCAAGCTTTCCATTATAAAATTGTTTTGTAAATCCGGAATGTTGATATTGCCCATGCTTTAAGTGGTTCTAAGAACAACACTGGTGCTAAGGCTATAAATGATAATGATTGAAATACATAATCAAGTTTATCTCTTTTTAATATTTCTATTTGCATTTCTTGTGTTATATTATTTAAGTTTTTTAAATATAATGAAGAACCATTTTCATCTTTTCTATCACCAAATTCTCTTGTTAAATATGATATACCTGCAAACTCTTTTAAATAATCATTTGGTGCTATATCATAATATTTTTCAAGTTCACTTTCAGGATCATCAGATATAAGTATTTCATGTATCTTTTCACCTTGTCTTGCTATTTCTGGCATAGAATCATCTTGTGCTACTTCATATATTGCTTCTTCAACCATATTATATTCATGGTATGCATGTCTTATTTCCGCAAAGAATTCTATTTGTTCTCTTAAAAGTTTATTTTCAATCTTATCAACAGCTCCTGATATAAGTGTTTCAATTAAAAATATTAATAAAAGAATTAATGTTGCCATAAGTAATCTATTACCATTTGTAAATAGTGCTATTGCGACAATTGATAATATAATTGTTGGAAGTATCCTTGATAATATTTTAGCTGTTTGTTCACGAGTTAAATATTCATCTCCAAGGTTTATAATTTCAATTCTTCTTCTTAATTTCTCAGTATATCTTTTAATACCAGGTACTGCCATACAGAACAAATAAAATCTTTGGTAAAAGATTTCCATAGAATATCTTTTTGATTGAGTACCTTGTACCAGATTTCTTAAATATTTTGTTTTCTTATTATTAGCTTTTCTTTGTATATATATAAATAGTATTACTATTACTAAAAATGCTATTCCTACCCCTCCTAATAGGATAGGAAGTATATTATTAGGCACAAAATACCTCCTTTTTCATCTTATTTTCTATGCTATTTCATCTTCAAATTCTGGTGATTTTGGAACTTCTATTTTCCAATTATCATATAAGAATTTATCAAATGATGATATATCTGATGTATCCATATTGTTTCTCATTTCTCTTATATTATCTGCAGAAATTGGATTTACTAAAACATATCTATCATTTTGGAATTCTAGGATATTTCTATGTTTATACAATTCTCTATTTGTTGTTTTTGTAAAGAATATTGTTGCATTATCCATAAATTTATCTAATTTTCCTTCTAATGTTTTTTGTTTTCTATGGTCAAATGTATAATCATTTTTATCTTCAATTGGTATACATTCTGTTATTCTTTCAATATATCTTCTACCTCTGAAGTCTTTAACAATATGTATATCAAAGTTTAAAACCCCTACAACCTGTTCTTCTGCTGTTTTTTCATTATTAAACATACCTGTTTTAAGTAGTGAGTTTCTAAGTGCCATTACTAAGTTTGGAAATGTCTTAGCATGGTGTGTAAATAATGTAAACTTAGATGCAACCTGTGCTGCTTGGATCATCCATGCTGCAACAGGGTCTGTCGCAACTTCGCCGTACTATGTTAACAGAACCGTCAGTTTTCTTTTGAACGTCAAGCCCTTCTTGTCCTGATATTGTATCTGTTTCTCTAAAAGAAAGTATATTTCTTGTTGGATATATCTTTCTTAAGTGAAGCTCGAATGCTGTTTCTTGTATACGAAGGTTCATTGTTTCGTAAATACTTTCAATCATGGCCATAAGCATTGTTGTTTTTCCGAGTACCTTGTTCCCCTGTAAGTGATATAATTCTTGCACCTTTAACAAGGAATCTTATAAGTGCAATTGCATTTTCTTTTCCTTCATATCTAACTATTTGTTCTAGTGTTGCTTTTTGTACGTCAAACTTTCTTACGAAAAATGCCCATGTTTCTGAGAATGTTGGTCTAACTACAACAACACGTGATCCGGTCTTTCATTTCATTGATCTTATAACCATTTGTATCTGATAACTGTCCAGGGTTATTATATTTATATATATTTTGACATACACGTTTTAATTCACTTTCTGTACCAAAAGATAAAAATGCTAAACGTACAGATACCCCTTTAAAGAATATCCAAATACTATCACATGCACGTGGCACTTTATGTTCCATTGCTTGTTTTAAATAATCTCCGGTCTGTTTGTGCAACTTGGCTTAAGAAACTTTCTGGAAGCCCAGATACACCACCGTGATACACCGGTCTATGTTCATATCACGAACTTCATCTATTGAACTATATCCTTTGTATTTTTGATATATTCTTTGAACAACAACATTCATCTTATCTTCAAATGATACATTTAAATTTTCTGCTTCATAAATATTATGAATATCATCTTCTGTTATAACATATGATGGTTTACTACTTCCATCAACATATTTAAGTTCTGCTAAATTATATTTTTTTATAAGCTCATTTAATGCTTCATATCCAAAGCTTTTTTTATACTCATTTATAAGTATATCAAACTTATCTTGTGCTGTTAAAAGTGATGGTATATCAAATGGTATTGCTTTTGATATGTTTACTTCATTTACCCCATATTCTTTAAAAAGTAAGTCAAATATAAGTTCTTTAACATATTTTTTATCATTAACATCTCCATATGTACATCCTTTTAATGCTTTTTTTAGCTCATACTTTTTTTGTTTTCTTCTTTCTAATTCTTCTTCTGATAACCCTATATCATAAAGATTTATTTTTGTTATTTCATCCAATCTTTTTTTGATAAATTGTATCATCATATCTAATGTATATGTTTTATCATCAACATTTATATCTTTTTCTTCTATAGATTCTCTATTTTTCTTAACCCTATTTGCAACAAAAACAGAAAATGCTACGATTACTATAAAAATTAATGCAATATTTATATATGCTTCCATTTTTACCTCTTTTTTCTATTTATCTTTTTTCATATTTTAACTGTTGTATTCTATCAATTATAAGTAAATTTAAATCTTCTACAGTTTTTATTAAATAATTATTCCTATATGATGAATTATCATCATTTAATGTTATAAGTAAATTTACAAGTTTTCCTTCTTGTATTGCTTCCATAAGAAGTGTATTATACACAATTGATGGCATTCCTGGCTTCATTCCTATCTTTCTTGCTATATTATCACAATTATATTTAGAAAACGAATCTTCTCTTGTTAGAAGTGGTATTACTCTATTTTTATTAAGTAATGCTTCATCTATTCCCCATAATTGCATAAATTTATTTATTTGTTCTAATTTTTGTTCCATTGTATATATTACTAAATCTGATGCTTTTAATATTTCATTTATAGCAGGCGTTTTTCTTTCTCCTTTTTGAAGATCTATAAATATAAGGTCATAATACATGTCCGCTATTTTCACCATCTCAAGCATTGGCATAAGTGAATTTTCAAACACTTTTTTGTCTATTGTTTTAAGTCCATATATTATATCAACTCTTCCTACTAAAATAGGTGTAGAGTAACTTTTTACAGTTTCTGGTGAAATCTTATTACTTGCAACTGCTGCTAAAAGTCCTTCAATTCCTGCTGATATATCTACTTTTCCCATATTTATTTTTTTTATAAGTTCATCATTGCTTTCATCTTGTAAGAAAGCTTTTTTCATCATCTCATCTCTAAATGATGCATCAACAATCAAAATCTTTAGATTTCTTTCTATCCCCATCTGTACTGCTGATGTTATAAGAGATGTTGTCTGACTTGTTACCTTACCGATCTTCACTCCAAAAAGTTATTATAGCCATTTTTCCTCCTGCTTAATTCTTTTCTAAAATTTTCATATATCTTGAAACTTCCCTTATCATTGTATTATCAACTAATTCTACTAAGCTTGATAATGCTGTCTTAAATTGACTTGAAAATGGTTTTAAATTTAATCTACGTGCTCTTTGATTTTCATATATTATAGTTAAATCTCCATTATCATATGGGAATGTTATTATGTGTTCTTCATATCTTATATTTAAATCTTTTGTTAAATATGAGATATAGTTCATACTTTGTGATGTAATTTTCTTTCCAAATATAACCCTATAAATTTCTCCATCTGAATTATATCCAGCAAATGCTTCAACTGCTTTTTCTAAACTATATATATCAAGTGTTGTCATCATAAATACTCTATCTTCTACACCTAAAGGAATTGAAGCTAATGCTTCCTTATTATCAACATCAAAAAATACGAAATCGTATTTTTTTTCTGTATCTGACATATTTTCTAATATTCCTTCTTGTACAAGTTCATTATAATTACTATATCCAACTGCAATGTCAACTTTTGCTTCTGTTGTTATATATTTTTGTCCTTTTGCTGGTCTTGATATTTCTATAGATGGAATAATATATCTTGTTTTTTGTACTTCTGTAAAATCTACAATAAGGCAACTTTTTTGTTCCATTGTTGCTCCTCTTATTATTGTTGCTACATATTTTATTATATCTAGCTTATCCATTCCTCCAACAAAACATAATTTTTTCAAAATTGCCTCCTTGTTATATATATTATATCTATTAATCTTATTTTTAATATTACTATCTTTTTATATATTATTATTTTGCTGCACCTTCTATAAATGTTTGTCTCTTTTCTGCTCTATCTTTTATTTCTTTTTGTACTGCAGAACTAATTCTACTTCTTAATTCTTCTGTTTGTGATGCTTGTAATATTTCATTTATAGGTCTTCTTATTAATGTATGATTATTAAGTGCTGTTCTATATTGTTGTTGTATTGCTGTTGCAATATTAGGATCTTGTACTAATAATTCATATACTTTATCACTTACAGGATAATTTGCATTTGCTGCTGCTTGTATTCCTGGTTGTGTATAATTTACTGCATATAATTTAGCTCCTTCAACAGAATATGATTCTATAATTGCTGAATTCATTTTTAATATTTCATCTTCTCTTAATTTTAACCATATTGATGTTGAATCTGATTTTTCTACAACTTTTTTAGCTGCTACTATAAAATCTTGTCCATTTGGATATGATATTCTAACATCTATTGTGTCACCTTTTTGTAATTCTGTTGGAAGCATTATCATACTATATTCTACTAATCTATATGTTGAATTTATATTATTTGTATCTGTTACTGCTTCTGATTTTAATGCAAGCATTTTTTCAGTTATTACAGTTCCTTTTGGTATATCAATAGTTGCAACTATAGTTTTATCAGCTTTTGAATCTCCAGTATTACCAGTACTTCCTGTTCCTGAACTTTGATTATTTGATTGTTTATCTCCATTAGGCATAATTGTTGATGCAAAATCTTTCTTTCCTGCTTTAGCTGTTAATTTATCATCTTTCTTTTCTAATAATGATGCAACATTTTTACCTGCTGTTGCATTTAAACTTTCTGGTGTTACTATCTTATCTGTTGGTATTGATGTAACAACTCCTTCCATAACTAAATCTTCTGGTTTAACTTCATTATTTGCCTTAATATCTCTTGCTGCAACATAAACTTGTTTTATCTTACCTTTTTCTTTTTTTATTTCCCCATTTAATTTTGTTATTTGCATAAATGAAATTGCTCCTATAATTATTGCAATTACACCTCCTATTAATAATCCAGTTATTAATGAATTTCTTGTTCTTCTTTCAATTGGATTTATAGCCATCTTTCTCCTCCATATATTATATTTATTCGTTTTTTTATCTTTTGTTATACTATATCTAATAATACATAAGATACAATACTTCTATATTAGTTATAATATTATATATCACCTATTTTTTTCAATTAATAT
>CALIMU010000110.1 GCA_938045355.1 uncultured Clostridium sp.
AAATATTCTATATAATATATTTCTCTAATTTTTCAATATATCTCAAAACTCTATCTACATCTTCTTTAGTTACTTCATACTTATTCTGTGTTGAATCTATTACTATTTCTTCTAAACTATTAATCTTTCCTTCTTTTATATCATAATAGTATTTAACAGCCATTATTACTCCATATATATATTGTGCTGGATTACCCTTTTCACTCGTATCATAAATATCTCTTGTAATATATCCCATTTTTTCTCTAGAGTTTAAACTTTCATACCCATAATAATCTTTTTGTATTTCTTCATATACTTCAGTTATTTTCGTTGTTAACTCTTTTATTCTTTCTTCTGTAAGTTCTTCTCCTTTATTCTCTTTTAATATTCTTAAATATTCTTTTTGGAATTTTAATTTTCCTGTATAATACATTTGCATAATAATCCTATTAATCCTATTCCCTATAAGATATCTAATATTTACACTATTACCTTCCTTATTATATTTAATCGCTCCATCCACAATTAAAATCTCAAATAGGTTAGATATTGTTTCATTTCCAATCTTGTTTTTTCTCCTATATGTTAATCCATATACCCTATTTATAATTTTTCTTTCTACTATGTGTCCGAAGTTCATGAAAAAATACAAGCATATTATTAAAATCATTATTTTGGAATTTAAAAATCATATATGAATTATTTAAATTTATAGCTCTTGACCTAATATCTCCAGGTTCTGCTTTGCTGCTATCTATTCTTTCATTTTCAATTAATGTACTAATAGCTCTTTCTATAGTTCTAATACTTTCTCTATCTAGAATTTCAAATCCTTTTCCCATTATCTTAATATAGTCAAACTTGTAATCCACATATTCCTTATTTTCTCTTACTTCTTTAGCAATATTTTGATTAGTATTTCTTTTTTCTTTTAAGTATTGTTTATTAGATACTAGATAATCAACTATTCCCTCAATATTATTTTTCCTATTGTTCACTTTGAGTATTGCATCATACCATAATTTAAAAGTTTTAAAATATAGCTTATCTTTATCTATTTCATATGAATATTCCTTATTTTCATCATATAATTTTTTCAAAAATCCAGCAAATTGTTTTCTTATTTTTTTTAAATTTTCTGTTTCTTCAATAAACCTATCTTCTTCTTTCTTATAATACATACTTTTAACTATTTCATAATCCTCACCTTCTGTAATCATATATGTATATGATTCTTTAGAAAATTTTTCTAAATTTCCTTCTAAAACATCAAAAAAATTATACATACATTCTCTTAAAAGTTTTTTATTAATCTCTATCTTTCTATTACCCAGTTCTGAAGATAATACTTCATATACAAACAATTCCATAATAGTATGTATTATTTTAATAATATCATCCTTAATATATTTATCTTCAACATTTCCATTTAAAATATTTGATATAACCCTATCTGCTCTTTCTTTTTGTATTAAAATTTCTTCATTTGTATGTTCATCATCTTTAAATATTCTACTTAAATCTAATTTCATCTTTGATAATATTTCACTATTCAATTTTAATTTCTTCATATACACCTCATATATCTATTATACTAAAAATAAGGCTACTTTCGTAGCCCTATTTTTTCTTCTACTTCCCATGGATTTTCATCTAAATCCCATTCATCTTTTGGAGAAGATACTCCTTCTTCATCAGTTCCTTTGCATAGCATTTTTCTCAAATCCTTCCAGATTATCTAAAATGTTCCCACATATTATCTTCACCTTCTTCAGGTAGATCAATATCAGCCCAATCTTCTGGAGTAGAAGGGGTACTTCCATTATTTTCTTTGCATAGCATTTCTTTTCTTTCGAATAACATCGAAATCACATCCTTTTCAATAAAATTAGTTTATCTTATTGTTACCCTATAAACTCTAAATCTATTATATATATATATATTATTTGTCAAGGA
>CALIMU010000111.1 GCA_938045355.1 uncultured Clostridium sp.
TTATTTTCTTTTTTATTATTATTTCTTTCTTCTTTGTTTTTATTATTATTTATATTTGCATCATTAATAGTATTTTCTGTTTTTTCTATATTATTCTTATTTTCATTTTGTTCTTTTACTTCTCTATTTTTATTTATATTTTTTGTTTTTTCTTTTTCTGAAGTTTTATTATTAAGACCTAATAATTCATTTAAAGTCATAGGTTTTGTATCTCTCTTAGGTCTTCTTGATACTATATTATATTCTTTTTGAGTATTTTTAGTTATTTTACCAACTTCTTCTAATTGTTTTGCAATCTTCTTATTTTCATCTACAACAACTTTTCTTCTTATAATTACTGGTTCTTCCTTTTTTTCTATCTTTTCTATATTTTTTTCAACAGCCTTTTCTGTATTTTTTTCAGTATTAGTTTTTGTTTCTTTTTCTTTTTTATTTAAACTTAATACTATTTCATTTGCTTCTTCTTCAGTTATACTATTTAAATGACTTTTTACATCTATTCCTAACTTATTAGCAATTTCAATTATTTCTTTATTTGTTTTATTTAATTCTTTTGCTAATTCATATATTTTTTTATTCCCCATCTATTTCCTCCAAAATACTTTTTATAATTCCTTTTGCTAAATTTCTATCTTTTATTCCTATTATAGGTTTATTTATTTTTCCAACTGCACTACTGTTTTCATCTTTTGTTCCTACTATAATAACTTTTATATCTTGTGATATTTTTCTTTTTGAAGTATTTCTATTATAATTTAAATTTTCATAAATATTTATTATTTTTTTCTCAACTCTATCTTTTGACTTTTTTGACATATCTTTTGCAATTAAAGTAAGTGCTATTTTACCTTTTTCTATTCCATTTAAAATGTCTTCTTCTCCATAAGATATTTTTCCTGATCTTGCTGCAAATCCTAATAAATTTAAATACTTCTTTTTTACTATCTCATTTATCTCTAATACAAACTTTTCTTTTTTTATTTCTTTTTCTTTTCTATTTTTTAACATATGTTTTTAATTTTTCTTTTTCCTCTTCTGTTAAAGATATATTGTAATATCTTTCTATTGTCCTCTTTTTTATAGCATTTGTGATACATTCTTCTTTCCTACATAAATAGATTGTTCTACCCATTCCTTGTATGTCCAATTTTTCTGATATTACTACCCTATTATCATCTTCTATATTTTTATCAATTGCTAATTGTATATACTTATTTTCTTGTATATTTTCTTTTGTTTTTAAAATACTTTGAAAACATCCTTTACACTTTCTAGTATTTTTACTTTTCCTCATTTTGTTCTTCTTCCATTGTTACAATATCTTCTAAAGTTTTTTCTATTTCTTTTTCTTCTTCTTTTTCTAAAGCTTCTGCTTCTTCAAAAGTTTCTTCTATTTCTTCTACTTCTCCTAATTTTTCTTGTTCTTCTTCTATTTTTTCCATATCTATAGAAGTATCTTTTTCACCTTTTTCAATCATTTCTTTAAATTCTGTTATTCCTTTAATATCTATTGCCCAATGTGTTAATTCTACAGCAAGTCTTACATTTTGCCCTCTCTTACCTATAGCAAGTGTTAATTGATCATCTGCAACTATTACTTGTGCAAATCTTGTTTCTTCATTAATATCTATTGCCATTATTTCTGCTGGTAATAATGCTTGTGCTATTAATTTTGCTGGATCTTCACTCCATTCTACAACATCTATTTTTTCTCCGGCGTAGTTCTTTCTTTATACTTTCAATTCTAAGTCCTTTAGGTCCTATACATGATCCTACAGGGTCTATATTTTCATTTTTTGAATATACTGCAACTTTTGACCTATATCCTGGTTCTCTTGATACTGATTTTACTTCTATTAATCCTTCATCTATTTCTGGTATTTCATATTCAAATAATCTTTTTAAGAAATCATTTGCTCTCCTTGATACAATTACTTGAACATCTCCTTTTTCTCTTTTTACTATATCTTGTACATATACTCTAATCTTTTGATTTACATGATATTTATCTTTTTCAACTTGTTCTTTTACAGGCATTATTCCTTCTAGTTTACCAAGATCTAATATTACTGATTTTCCTTCTGTTGCTTTTTGTACTATACCTGTTATTATTTCTCCCTTTTTTTCTTGGTATTCATTAAATCTTACTTCTTTTTCTTTTTCCCTTAATTTTTGTACTATTATTTGTTTTCCTTTTTGTACTGCTATTCTTCCAAAATCTTTAGGTACTATTATTACTTTAACTACATCTCCTACTTTTGCTGTTTTTTTCTTTTTCTTTGCTTCTTCTAATGATATTTCTTTTACTTCATTTTCTACTTTTTCAACTATTGTTTTTTCTGCAACTACAATTATATCACCATTTTTATCTATATCTATTTTAACATTTTCTTCTGTTCCATAGTTTTCCTTATATGCTGCTTCTAAAGCTGTTATAAGGGCGTCTTTCATATATTCTTGTGATATTCCTTCTTCTTTTTCTAATTCTTCCATTGCTTTTAGCAATTCTCTCATATTAATTGATTTCATACTATTTTCTCCATTAATTCAAATATTTATATATTTTCTTATATAATTCATTTCTCTTTAAAATATGGAAGGACTTTTTTTGCCCTTCCATACTTAATTTAATATGAATTTTTACAATATAATAATACCATTATACAAGTATTTTGTCAACCAATTTAAATATAATTAATATTTTAACTAATTATATATTATAATATGTTGTCCTATATGGACTATCTAATATATTAAATGTTAT
>CALIMU010000112.1 GCA_938045355.1 uncultured Clostridium sp.
ATTTTCTTTTTATAACTTTTTCTTCTTTCCCACTGTATTTTTCTAGTTTTTCTCTATTTTTTTTATTTTTTTCTTGAATTGGAACAATTTTCTCTAAACCATGCTTAGAAAAAATAAATCGATTTCTTTTATCAAACAAGTGAATTTTTTCTTCGTTTATGTCTAATTCTTCTTCAATTATTTTTTTGAACTTTTCACGAACAATCTCTTCGCCATGATTTAAGAGAATTGATGAAATATTACTCTTCTTAAAATTTTTTAAAAGAGATATAAGATCTTCTTGTCTTGCATGTGTAGATAACGATGTTACTTTTTCTACATCTGCATTAACAAAAAGTTCCTTTCCAAACAAGTTTATTATCTTGTTAATTTCATATTCCTTTTTTCCTGCTTTTCTAGCATTTTTTATATACTCTATCTTCTCAAGTAATTTTCTTCCAACAGTACCTTCAGCACAATATGAAACAATTATTATTCTTGTATTTTGATCTGTTAGTAATTTTTTCATATATTGTACAACTGGGCCATTGCTCATCATTCCCGCTGTAGCAAGAATTATTGAATTTTCATCCAAAATCGCTTCATTTCTAGCTCCAGCATCATATATCTCAATTAAACCCGAAGGTTTAAAATTCTTTTTTAAAATTCCTGCATAAGTATATGTGTGTTTTATCGCTAACTTACCATCAAGATAAACTTTTGGAAACTCTTTACTATACTTTTTATAAAATTCATATCCTCCAAGTCTTTCTTTAATATTCTTTATCACATACAGTACTTCCTGCGCTTTATGAAGCGCATTCACCGGAATCAAAATCCTTTTATTCTCATGAATAACTCCTCTTATTATCGATGAATAGATATCCATGAAATTGTTTTCATGACTTTTTTTCGTAGCTCCATAAGTGCTTTCCAGCACTATATTTATATTTTTATCATTGAGAGCCTTTTGGGGAACATGAACATCTTTCTGAAGCAATTCATTTGATGTATTATAGTCTCCAGAAAAGAAGAAACTTACTTTTTCGAATCTTCTTCCTATTTTTAGCCATATACTACTTGCTCCAAGTATATGATTATTCCGATACAGAGTAAACTCTACATTAACACCATTATAAGAAATCTTATACAATTTCTTATAATCTAATGGTTCTAATAAATCTATAACTTTTTGTATATCTCCTTCATCATAAAGAGGCTTTTTATTTTGTTTCTTTGCCTCTTCACGATGAATTTTTAAATTATCACGAAGCACATTTTCTATAAATAATGAGGTTTCCTTAGATAAATAAATTATCCCTCTATACCCTCTTTTTACAAGAAACGGTAATTTCGCTATATGATCATTATGAGCATGTGTAATAAACACAGCTCTTACGTTCTTTATATTAAATTGAAAATCTGTATTCTCTTTCGAAAATGTGTTTATATTTAATTCCTGCATCATTCCGCAGTCAAGCAATAATATATTTTCTATATCATGCTTATCTTTAAACCGAAGAACATTTTCTGAACCTGTAACATTCATCTGTTTAGTGGTAAGTTCCACTATAAAATCTTTAGCCTTATTTCTCATAATAATTCCTCCTATTTACATAGCTAATTAATTACTTAGCTATGATTAAAATTAATTTTTTCTTTTTTCACTCTAATTATATCATTTTTAAATTTAATGTAAATAAAAAACTATAGTTTTTAACCTATAGTTTTTGTTTCTTGTTCATTTAATATTTTTTCTACAACATCTGCTATTACTTCTCTTTCATTAAAGTAATATTTAACCCCTTTTATTTCTTGGTACATATCATGTCCGAAATCCAGGTATTAATATTGTATCTTCTTTTTTAGCCATCCTTATAGCTTTTTCTATTCCTTCTTTTCTATCTATTACTATTTCATAATTTTTAGTTATATTTTTAAGTCCTGCTTCAATTTCTCTTAATATTTTTTCTGGATCTTCTCCTCTTACTTGGTCTGACATAAGTATTGTATAATCTGCAAATTTTCCAGAGATTTCTCCCATTATAGGTCTTTTTGCTGTATCTCTATCTCCACCTACTCCCCAAGCACATATAACTCTACCTTTTGCATATGCTGTTACTGTTTCTAAAACATTTTTAAGTGATGATGGTGTATGTGCATAATCTAAAAGTATATTTAAATCAAGCTTATTAGGAACAGGTTCTAATCTTCCGAAGTACTTTTGTATCTGAAAGACCTTTTACAATAGATTCTTTATCAATTCCTAAAATATTTGTTACTGCAATTGCCATTAATGAATTATATATATTAAATTTACCTGGAAGTTTTAATGTTATTTCTTGTTTTTCCTTATCTATATTTGCAATATATCTTGTCTTTTTTTCTGTTAATATTATTTCTTCTTCTCTAACATATACATATGGTAAATGTGTTTCATTAATATTTTCTGATTCTTTTATTATTCCTGTATCATGTATTTCTTTACCATTAAGTATACTATAACATTCTCTAACTTTTTCATCATCCCAGTTTATAACAACTTTTGGTACTTTTTTTAGTAATGATACTTTTGCATCAAAATATTCATCTAAACTGTGATGCTCATATTTTGATATATGGTCTTCACTAAAATTTGTAAATCCTGCTATATCAAATTTTACATCATCAACCCTATTTGTAATCATTGCTTGTGATGATACTTCTAATACAACATGTGTACAACCTTCTTCTACTAAATCTGCCATAAATTTTTGTATTTCATAGCTTTCAGGTGTTGTTCTTGTATTATTAAGTTTTTTTTCTTCTCCTATATATCCACCAATACTTCCGAAGAAGTCCTACTTTTTTGCCTGAAGCTTGAAGTATGCTTTTTATCATAAATGTTGTTGTTGATTTACCTTTAGTACCTGTTATACCTATTACAGTTAACTTTTCACTTGGATTATCATAAAAATTCCTAGAAATTCTACTAAGTTCTCTTCTAGAATTTTTAACTGTAATTATAGCAATATCTTCTTCTATTGTATCAATATCTTCATCATCATCTATAATTATTGCTACTGCTCCATTATCGATAGCATTTTTAACATATTTCATTCCATTATCTTTATATCCTTTTATAGCTACAAATATCATATTTTCATATACATTTCTTGAATCTGATGTTATACCTGTAACTTTTATATCTAAATTTCCTCTTATATTCGAGATTTCTACTTCTCCGTAAGATATCTTTAAATATTCTTTCTTTCGCCATTTCCTTAATTTTTCCCTTAATTTTTAATCTTTATTTATAAACATAGTTTTACTTATTTATTATATAATATATGCTTTCATTTTTCTACCATAATACAATAAAAAAGAAGAGAATATTAAAATAATCTCTCCTATATTTTCTCCTAATAATTATCTAAGCTTTGCTGCAATCTTAGCAAACACTACAAATAATGAAGCTGTAAAAATAAATTTCTTGAATTTCTTATAATTAGGATTTTGAAGATCAAATCCAAAATCATTTTGTGCAATAAGTAATCCTGCAATATATTTATCATTAATAGTTGATTCTTGATATATAAATAATAGACATGCTATACTCACAATCATGCTAGGTATCCCAATGAAGACATTAAAAGTATCATTTTTATCATATACTTTCCCTATTATTTCAGCTACTTTGAAATATGTAAAAAATAACAAATATTTAATGACTATTCCCCAATTTCCTGGTAATAATTGTGTAAAAATAGCTACTAATTGTTTTACAACACTCAACAAACTAACAAATAGTTGTCCCATAATATTTCTCCTTAAAATAAAAGTATTTTAACTCCCCCTATTATGTTTTAATTATTCACCTCCTTCAAAAATAAAATTTTTCATTTTTGTAAATTTATTATGTATACATAATAACATAAATTTTTATTTTTTGCAAATCATTCTCTTATTATATTTTTAAATATATAAAAAATACTAGCATATTACTTACTAGTATCTCATATATATTTTTTTATTACATTCCAAAAACTCTAATATTTTTTTCATCTATCTTTGCATTTTTTACTGTTTGATTAGAAACTCCTTCAAATTCCCAAACTCCATTAGCACTTAGATTTCTACTAACAGAATAAATATCAATAATTTGTTTTCCTGTATCTTTATCCACAATAGGAATAGAAACTACTACAAATTCTTTCTTTTCTCCAGATATATTTTTTATTTTTCCTGTTACTTTTGTAGATTTTTCATCTATTTTAAGTTCTACATTAGTTACATCAAATTTAGTCTTTTCCTTTGATTCTCTAGCTATTCTTTCAAGTTCTCTTCCTGATCTTTCTACCATAGTTATTGCAAAAAGTGTAATTGAAAATGCTATTATTATTGCAAAAATAGATAATATAATTCCAGAAATTGCAAATGATTTTTTTACACTTCTTCTTATTAATGTTAATATTCCAAAAAGTATTGCTATTATTGCAAGTGGAAGTATTACAATATTTATAAATGGTGCAAATGATATTACAATTGCAATTATTCCAAGTACCATACTTGCAATACCAAGTCCACTTTGTCTCTTTTCTTCTTTTATGTTTTTTTCTATTTTATTTTCTATTTCTTTAACTTTTACTTCTAGTTCTTCTTCTTTTTCCTTTTCTTTTTGTTTAATATTATCTTCATTTTCACTTTTCTTTTTCATTCTAGTTCTCCTTATATAGTACTGGTCTTAATCCCCATGTTGTATCTTTTGAAGATACTGGTTGTACTGTACTCTTTATTGGTGTATTTGGTACTGATGCACTACCACCTCTTAATACTCTTTGATCTTCTTGAGATGTATCTGTTTGTACATATTGTTCTGTTGTCCATTCACGAACATTTCCTGCTAAATCCCAAATATTATTTACAAAGTCAGATTTAAAAGTTCCTGTTGGATATACTTGTCCTGAGTAATTACCTCTATCTGTACTTGAAGAAAATAGTGGAACTCTTTGATCTATCCAGCTAAGTGTTGTATACCATGCAAATCCTGACATTAATGATGTTTTTACATCTTTATATTTTAAATCTTTATACATTTCTGATGCAACTCTTGATGCTGTTTCATAATCTATATTAGTCCATGGAATCATACCTTTTCTTGTAAGTAATACAGATTTATTGGTTGATTGTAATGTTGCTTGTGATCCTTCATATCTTCCTATATAGAATCCTTTATATTTAGCAACACTATTTTGAAGTTCATTTGCAACTGTTGATCTATCATTATATTTTGTATTTTGTATATTATCAGATGATAATTGTCCACTTGGTACTGGTACCCAAACAAATTCATTTTGATTTTGATCTACAATTACATATCCTTCTACAACAGTACCTTCTAAATGTTTAAATCCTTCTGGTATATATGGTTCATCTGCTGTTCTTTCTTTTATATTATTTATTGTTATCTTCTTTTCTACAAACTTACCATTTTTTGCATATGTACTAAATGTATAATCTCCATTTTTTGTTACAGTATATTCTATCTTATTTCCTGATTTTTCATTTCCTTCTGGATCTGTTATTGTATTTATTCCTTCTTCATCTGCTACTGTTGCTGTTGCTGTAATTTTTACACTTGTTTGATTTGGCTCTTCAGTACTTTTTTCTAATGTCAATACTGGTTCTGGTTTTACATCTACAGTTGTTTTCTTTTCTTTTTCTTGTGATATTCTTGCAGAATTTATCAATACAACAACTATTCCTATTATTGCTATCAAAATTACTGCTGTTATTCCCATTATTACATATTTATTAAAAAAGTTTTTCTTTTTATAATACATCTTATTCTCTCCCCTATTATTTAATCAAATATTATTCCATCATCTTTAATTTCTTGTGTGTTTTCTTGTTCTTCTATAACATCATCTGCTATATTTTCTTTCTTTATTTCTACTTTCCTATATTTTTTTACTCCATTTTGTTTTGCTTTTTGTTCTAATCTTTCTTCTATTTCATCTAATTCATCTTTTATCTTATCAATACTTACAACAGATTCTAATGCTATTTCTATCATATCATCTAAATCTTCTTCTCTTTGTTTAGAAGTTAGATTTTCCTTTGTATAGTTTGCATCTACTACTGTTAAAAGACATGCAGCTTTTTTACCTAAAAATTCTGCTGTCTTGAAAAGTGCAAAACACTCCATTTCACATCCGAAGTATTTTCCATTCTTCTTTCATCCTATCATAATATAGTTTTGGATCTTTTGTATATTTATCAAAACATTCACTTGTTGCAATATTACCCATTTTAAATTTCTTTTCATTCATTGCAAGACCTTGTTGTAATATTTCACCTGTTACACTTTTACTTGGATATGCAACAAAATTTTCTTCACCTTTATCTTCTCCTGTAAGATTTAAAGCAAACATACTTTCTGTATATACAGTGTCTACAAGAAGTATATCTCTTAATCTTAATGTTTCATTATTTGATCCCATTGATCCTATTCTTATTATTATATCAACATCATATTCTGTATATAATTCATATGAATATATCCCCATACTAGGTATTCCCATTCCGAGATCCCATTACAGTTACTTCTACTCCATTATATATACCAGTAAATCCGAAGCATTCCTCTTACATCTGTAACAAGAATTGGATCTTCTAAATATTTCATAGCTATTTTTTTAGCTCTATATGGATCTCCTGGCATTAATACTATTTTTGCTATCTCACCTTTTTTCGCATTTATATGTATCGACATTTTAATTACCTTTCACATAATATTTTTCTTCTATTTTTTTACCTAATTTAAATACTAAGTCTAATTCAATTTCACCATTTCTATTATTTTCTATTTTTTTATAGTTTCCTGTCATATTTATACTATTTGTAACATTTTTTATAACCATCTCTGCATCTTTACCAAGTGGTACTCTTTTTACTATTCCATTTTCTGTTTGATCTTTTCTTTTTACATACCATAACATATCATACTCATCTAATGATATATATTCAAGACTTCTTGATATATCATTTTCTGTTTGATCTAAAATTCCAATTAATCTTACCTCTTCTGGTCTTGTAGCTGATGATATATATCTTGTCATATTAACTATAACAGCATCAGATGCTTTTTTTCCATCAAGCATTCCTGTAACTACTTCTCTTATCATATTTGTTGTATACATTTCTGAAGATAATGTATTTATTCTTTTCCTATCAGATGTAGCTGTTAATGTTATTGCTGTTATAACCCCGAACAATTATTGAAAATGCTACTACATATGTTATTAATGATACAAGTGTTATACCTTTTCTTTTTTTCATCTTTACCTTCTCTTTTCAATATATTTGTCTACAATATCTGCATACATTTTATCTGTTATTTTTTCAGCTCTTATCCTAAGATCTATTCCAAGTTCTTCCATTATATTACTTATAATTTTTTTATCTATCTTATTTGATGCTGATATAGAATTTAAAAATGTTTTTCTCCTGTGTAAAAATGCTGATCTTATTATTTCAAAATATAATTCTTCATTTTTCACTTCTGGATATGGTTTTTCTCTAAATTTTAATGCAATTACTTTTGAATCAACTTTAGGGCTTGGTACAAATTTTGTTTTATCAACATATATATCCCATAAATATTCTGTATAATAACTCACCATATATGTTATACTTGAACTTTCTTTTGTCCCTATTTTTGCACATATTCTTTCTGCAACCTCTTTTTGAACCATTATATATATTTCAGATACTATATTCCTACTTTCTAAAAGTTTAAACATTATTGGTGTAGTTATATAATATGGTATATTTGCAACAACTTTAATTTTTTTATCATTTAAAGTTTTACCCTTGCTTTCAAGTATTTTTACTATTTCACTATATATATCTATTTTTAAAATATCTGCTGAAATTATACTAAAATTATTATACATAAAAAATCTTTCTTTTAAAGGTCTAATAAGTTCTAAATCTACCTCAACAGATATTACCTCTGCCCCTGTTTCTAATAATTTTGAAGTTAATGTTCCTATACCTGGTCCTATTTCAAGTATTATATCATCTTTTGATATTCTTGCTTTTGATATAATCTCTTTTAAAATTTCTTCAGATGTTAAAAAATTTTGCCCAAATTTCTTCTTAAAATCAAGATTATATCTTTTCATTATCATCTTAGTTTCTTCATATATATTCATACATCAAAGTATATTATATATAGTTTGTTTTTTCCATCTTTTTTATCCTTTTTTTATTGTTTAGTAATATTTCATATATTTTTAACATTACTATAATACTATTATTAAATATATATGACGATATTAAAGATTATATTGTTTTTTATATTCTTCTGAATT
>CALIMU010000113.1 GCA_938045355.1 uncultured Clostridium sp.
CTTCTTTTCTTCTTGTATCACTATTCTTTTCTACTATTTGTGTTATTGGGTTTGTAGTCATAACTTTTTGTCCTGCTTCATTATATAATTCAGCATTTGCAGATATACTTACTCTATCTACCCCATTATTTTTTCCTAATTCTACTTGAACTTTTATTTCTTTAGTTTCATTTGGTTGTAATGTAAATTCTTTAGTAACATTTTTTGTAGCTCCAGATTCTGATAATATTCTTGCTCCTTGTGGTGCATTAAATACAAACTTACTATATGCATCTGCTGTTCCTTCATTTCTTATCTTATATGTATATTCTATTTTTTCATTTTCTTCTACATATGTTTTATTTTTATCAACAGATTGTTCCATAGTTATTATTGATTTTACAATATACCCTGTATATTCTTTATTATCTATCATCTCACCTTTTTCATTATATATTTCTGTTCTTAACATTATAGGTGTGTAATTCTTACCTTGTTCTACTGTAGATACTTTTGTTTTTACATCAAACATTCTTGCTCTACTTATATCAATATTTGATATTTCATATTCTTGATCATTTATTTTATTCAAAGCAACATTTGATTCTGGTAAGTCTTTTTGAATATCTTCAATCTTAAGATTTCCTGATGTTTTAATCTTCATCTTAACATTTTTTATATTAGTACTTGCTACATAACTCTTTCTTGTAACAATTTCAAAAGTTGGTTCAGAATTTTCCTTATATTTATCTACGCCTTGCATATTTTCTTCATTTACAGTACCTTTAGCGTTGATTTCAACTTCAGCTTCTTTAACAGCAACTTCAACTTTATCTGCTCTTGTTTCTTTTACTACTGTTGTTCCTTCTGCTCTTGTTCTTATCTTTAATTCTAACCCTTGTGTTCCTATCGCTTTAAATGTTAATCTTACTTGTCTACTTTCACCTGCTTCTATATCTTCCATTCCAAATTTTATATTTCCATCTGAATCTCTTGAGAATGGTATTTCTTTAGTAGGTGTTTCTATTTTAACAAGTTCAAAACCTGCTGGAGATTCAACATAGTTTTCTACATTTTTAGCCTTTAAAGTTTTTGCTTCATTTTTTACTTCATATGTATATCTTACTTCTTTACCTTGTTCTACTTTTTTAACTTCTGGTGTTATTTTACCTGAAAGTGAAACACCTTCTCCTGTAGTAAGTCTTATCATATCTGACCAAGATGTATATTGTTCTACACCTTTTGCTGTATTTACATCAAATATTACTTGATCTGTACCTACTGCACTCTTGTTATAGTCTATATTTGCTGGTAAATTTAAGTTTAAGTTAAACTTATTAACTTGTCCTGGTTTTATACTTTCTTTAAAAGCAATCATATATGATTTAACTTTAGATAAGTCACTAGGATTTCTTGTCCAACCATTTTGTGCATTATTTAAATCTACAGTTGCATTTACATTTTCTGAATAATACACATCATATCCTATATTTGAATTATCAACCTTATTAATTCCAGATGCCAAAGTAATATTTAAGTTATTATTTAAACTTTGTCCTGTTTCAACATTTACTACTCCTTCAACAGGAAGTCTTCCAAGAAGTCTTGCATTTGGAAGTTCAGTATTTAAGTTATTTATCATAAGAACTTGTTTAGATATTGTTCTTGCTTTATCACCTGCTTTTAATATTGCATCTTTATTACCTTGTTTAATAGTTACAACTTCTGCTCCTACATCACTATAATTCTTATATCTATTTGCAACAACTAGACCTTCTGGAGAAGCTATTTTAGCTTTAGTACTAGCTATACCATTTCCGAATCTTCTAAATGCTTCATTTTGAGAACCTAGCATAAATTCTGCTGCTTGTTCATAAGTAGTTGCATTTACATTTGAATATACAAGATTATATTGAATTTCTTGTTTTGGAGTTTCTTCATCTACAGAGATATCTGTATTTACTACTAAGTTTGTACCATTTGTTAAATGTCCTTTATTAACAGATTGTTGAACTCCTGATACTAATACTCTAATTACTTTTTTACCATCTCTTGTATATACTGAAGTATTTTCTATTTTTAATCCTTCACCATATAATATATTAGTATCTTTTATTTTAATATCTTTAATATTATTAGGAAGAACAATTTCATAAACAGATGTACCATATATATCTGATTCTTCCTTATTATTATTAAGTTCTATAACAAATTCAACATCATTATTTTCAACAACTGAATATAGTTCTTGTTTATTTGTTCTTAAAGTTGCTTTTGTTTTAGTATTTAATAATTCTATATTTGAAACTGCATCTGCAATCTTAACTTTTTCTTCTTTACCATTATTATTTATTACTATATTAACTTCTTTGTTAAAAGTAAGTTTATTTAAATCTTTTAAAAGGTTTATTGGATATCTAGAAGTAGTTATTTTTCTAGATTCTTTAATTACGATATTTCCTTCTTTAAGTATCTTAGAAGATCTATAATTTATAGTTTTAGTATCTTCTTTTAAGTCTATAACATAATTTTCACCTTCTAATTTAGAACTTGAATCAATTGTAGCAATTATTTGTCCTTTTTCATTTAAAAGATCTAATTTACCATCTTTACCAAGAACATTTTCAAATTCTTGTTTGCTCACTCTAACAGATTTATATGACATTCCACTTTCATAATTTTGTTTATTATCATTATAGTATGGAAGATTATCATTAATTTCTATAGTACCATTAATATTTGCCACACTAGTATTTATATTAAGCTTATTGTTAAATTCAATTTCAGATTTATCATTAGATATACTATTCATATATAGCTTACCTTTTGACATAGATGTTTTATCTGTTTCATAGCTAGCAGATATTAGTGAACCTAAAGGTTTAGAAAGGTTTGCACTTCCAGTGAATTCTGCATTATATGCTTTATCTGAATTTAATAATTTTTCTTGTGCTTTAACATTTAATGCAACATTATATTCATCTTTTACATTTTGTACATTTTCATAAACACTTGTTACTAGAAGTTTAGTAGTACCATTTCCTTTAGCATATGTTTTATCTTCTGACATCTTATTTTCTATATCAACATTTAAAGTTCCATCTAAATTATTATATTTAACATTTTCTTCTTTTTGATCTAAAGGTAACTCTTCATTAACACCTTTAGTAGATAAAAGTGAAACATTAACCTTATCTGGAAGTTTTCCTTCTAAACTTGGTTGAATTGAAGATACAGATAATTTTTCTATAGGTAAGTTTTTAGTTGTAGCTCCATTTTTAACATCTATAACTGTTTGAATAACTACATTATTACCTTTTTCAGTATTTGTCTTAACATATTTAATTATTTCTGCTTTTACTTCTGGTTTTCTTTCTTCTACCCATTCAATATTTAAAGAAATATCTTTAGATACTTCTTCTACATTTCCTTCTGGTGAAACATATGTAGCTCTAAATTTAGCTGTCAAATTATTTGATAATATATCTTTAGATATGTTCCCTTCATATACATATTTTAAAGGTAATTCAAAATTAACTGTAGTTCCAGAAAATCTATTTAATGTAATCTTATTTCCTTCTACCTTTTCTATAACAGAATTGTTATTAGGATTTTCAATACTAAATACTCTAGAATTTTGTCCTACAATCTCGATTTCTCCTTTTTGTATATATCCTTCTCTTTTCATACTAATAGTTCCTACTAGTTTTTGATCAGATTTAGATACATCTGCAACTATATTTTTTGCTTTTTGTCCATTATTTACAAGTAATATATTCGCATCTACATCTTTAACATTTGTATGTGACTCAATATCTAATTCCTGACTTGCATATACAAATGCATTTTTAGCAACATACATTGTATTTGTTGAACACATTACAAATACCAATGCCCCTGCTACTGTCTTTCTTAAAAACTTTCTTCTTTTCATGTAGTCTTACTCCTCTCTTTTTCTAAGTAAAATTCTTATACACATATATTGCCACAATCAAAAACATTGTACAATATGTATATTACAAGCGTTTTTCCCTTATCTTAAACAGGTTTAAGTAAAAACTCTTAGGGATTAGCGCTTTAAGGCTTTAAAAGCTCTAAACATACATTATTAAATGCTTATATATATTTATTCCAAAATATTTTAAAAATACCTTTGGGTACAAATATATTTTTTCAAATTAATTTATAATACTACTCATAAAAATATTTAATTAATTTCAAAAAATATATCTCTAAAACCTTATGGATTCTAAAAGGAATCTTTAAATCACAAAAATAAAATATATAAATAACTCTAAAAATACCTTTTGATAATAATTAATTATAAACATTTGGTATAATATTATCTAATTAGTTATCAAATAACTTGAAGATATTATTTTATGTGTTTTTTTCATTTATGTAACAATTATTACAATTTTTACATTTCAATAATCTTTGTCTTTTTTCCAATAAATTCATTTTTCTCTCATTATTTTTTCTTCCCGTCAAATAGCTTTACATAATTATTAATTACCTTATTTCCTTTATTTTTATTGACAAACTGGTTTTCATTTGTTAATATATGTTGTGTGGATGGAGAGTTACCCAAGAGGCTGAAGGGGCGGGTTTGCTAAACCTGTAGGGCGGAATTTTCTGTCGCGAGGGTTCGAATCCCTCACTCTCCGCCATCAAAACATAAATCCTTATTATAAGTGTTTATGTTTTTTATTTAGATAAAGACTATAATTATAATAAAAATCATAAAGAAAATAAGTGAGCCATATAGCTCACTTATTAACATTTTACTCATTATATATTTATTAATTTCCTTTTAACCATTTATTTTTCTAACAATTCTAACATTCTTTCTAATTCTTCATTTGAATTATATTTAAGAATTATTTGTCCTCTATTTATATTTTTAGGACTAACTTTTATTTTTGCTTTTGCTCCAAAATAATTTGTAAACTTTTCTTCTATTGCTCTGAATTCATGTATATCAACTTTTGGAGTATTTTTATTTACTTTCTTTGATAACTTTAATCTTTTTTTAGCTTCTTCAATTGAAAGTCCATCTTCCAATATATATAATGCCATCTCATATTGTTTATCTTCATCTTCTATTTCTAATAACATCTTACAACCTGCTTCTGATAAATTTTCTCTTCTCGCAAGTTCCAAAACCTTATCACTTAAATTTAATATTTGTAATATATCTGTAATAGCACTCTTAGTTTTACCAATCTTTTTAGCAAATTCTTCTGCAGAAAGATTGTAATTTTCCATTGCTTCCTTATATCCTTGTGCTTTTTCTATTGCATTTAAATTTTCTCTCTGAACATTTTCAATTATAGAAATATGTGTATTTTCTTCATCTTCATCTTCTCTTATTATTGCAGGTATTGTTTTCATATTTGCAAGCTTAGAAGCTCTCCATCTTCTTTCTCCTGCAATTATTTCATAATATCCATCTTTTTTTGCTACAATTATAGGTTGTAATACTCCAAAAGTTTTTATAGATTCTGCTAACTCTTCTAACTTCTTATAATTAAACTCTTTTCTTGCTTGTTTTCTATTAGGTTCTACTTCTACTACTTTTAACTCTACAATTTTATTTTTTTCACTTGTTTCATCTAAATTTATCATTTCATTTTCTTCACCTATTTCTTGTGAAAATAATGCTGATATTCCTTTTCCTAATCCAGTTCTCTTCATTTATTTACTCCTATTTGTATATCTTTTGTGTTTTATTTGTTTTTTGCTATTATTTCTTCACCTAATTTTACATAAGCTCCTGCTCCTGCAGATTTTGGATCATATTCTATTATTGACATTCCAAAACTTGGTGCTTCACTTACTTTAACATTTCGAGGAATCACTGTTTTAAATACATTATCTTTAAAATAATTCTGAACTTCTTTTACAACACTATTAGAAAGATTTGTTACTGAATGGTACATTGTAAGTACTGCTCCTTCAACCTTTAAATCTTTATTCAAATGTTTTTTTACTAAATTTATTGTATTTGTTAATTGACTTAACCCTTCTAGCGCAAAATATTCACATTGTATTGGTATTAATACTGAATTTGCAGCAGTAAGTGCATTTAATGTTATAAGCCCCAGTGATGGTGGACAATCTATAAATATGTAATCATAATCATCTTGTACCTTATCTAATTGATTCTTAAGTCTTTGTTCTCTTGACATCATTGAAACAAGTTCTACTTCAGCTCCTGCTAAATTTATATTTGATGGACATAACTCTAATGTAGGTATAGCTGTCTTCTTTAAAGTATCTTTTATGTCTACATCATCATCTATTAATGCATCATACAATGATTTATCTACCTTTTTTGTAACTCCTAAACTACTTGTCGCATTTCCTTGTGGATCTGAGTCTATAAGCATTACCCTATATCCTTTTTCTGCTAAAACTGCACTTAAATTAACCGTTGTGGTAGTTTTCCCGAACACCACCTTTTTGATTTGCTACTGCTATTATTTTTGCCACAATTTCCTCCTTAATAATATTATAATATATTAAAATATATATTATAGTCAACATTTTCTCTTTTTATGTAAATCTATGATTTTTGTTTTGGTGTCTTACTTGGAAGTTTTTTATCTAATTTCTTTACTTTTTCTAGAATTAAAATACTTCTATCTTCATCAAAAAGCTTATAACTCTCATATATTACTTCTTTAAACCCAAACTTATCAAGTATTTTTCTATCATATCTTTCTAATTTTCCTCTCATTAAAATAGCACTTCCTCCTATTTTAACAAATCCTGAAGAATATTCTACAACATTTTCAATACTTGATAATGCTCTTGAAACTACTAAATCAAAACTCTCTCTATATTTTTCATCATGTGAGGCAATTTCTGCTCTTGAATGTATAATTTTAATATCTTCTTTTTCTGTTATTACCTTAAGTTTTTTTAATGTCTTATCCATACCATATGTATTTTTATTATCTATATCTAAAAATATCTTAAGAACAATTAGCGGAAATCCTCCACCAGTCCCTATATCTAATATATTTT
>CALIMU010000114.1 GCA_938045355.1 uncultured Clostridium sp.
ATTAAATAAAGATGTAAAATAAAGTTTGAAAGAAGGAGGAATTTATGAAGAGAACATTTCAACCAAAAAAAAGACATAGACAAAAAGTTCATGGATTTTTAAAGAGAATGTCTACAGCAAATGGTAGAAGAGTATTAAGATCAAGAAGAAGAAAAGGCAGAAAAGTACTTAGTGCATAATGAATAAAGAAAAAACAATTAAAAAAAATTACCAATTTAGATGGATTATAAAAAAGGGTAAAAAAGTAAATAAAAAAACAGTAAGAGTTTTTATTACTAATAATAAAGAGAAAAAAAATAAAATGGGAATTGCAATTAAAAAAAATATTAAAAGTGCAATACTAAGAAATAGAGTTAAAAGAGTAATAAGAGAAGTATATCGATTAGAAGAAAAAAAATTGAAACAACATTATAATATAATAATATGTTTTAACACAGATAGTGTTAATTATAATGATATATATAGTGATATAAAAAAAGCATTTTATGAATTAGATATGTATTATAGATAAAGGATAATTATGGTAAAAAAATGGATTATAAAATTAATAAGATTTTATCAAAAACATATAAGATGTTTAAACTCTAAAGATATAGGCTGTAAATTTTATCCTACATGTTCAGAATATACAATACAAGCGATTGAAAAACATGGAATAATTAAAGGGATTGCTATGGGAATATGGAGAATATTAAGATGCAATCCATTTTCTAAAGGTGGTTATGATCCAGTAAAGTGAGGGGTTAATGGAACAAGTTGCAACAATTATAGGAGCTATGTTGAGTGCTATTTATTCACTGATAGGGAATTTTGGATTATCTATTATAATATTATCATTAATTATAAAAGTTTTAATGTTTCCATTAGAAGTAAAAGGTAGAATTACTAATATTAAAACATCTAAGATAGCAGATAAACAAAAGAAAATACAGGAAAAATATAAAAATAATCAACAAGCTTTTAATCAGGCGATGATAGATCTTTATAAAGAAGAAGGCATGTCGCCAATGGCACCACTTGGCGGATGTTTGATGGTAATAATTCAGCTTTTAGTAATGATAGGAATAATAGTTGTAGTTATGAGTCCTCTTAAATATATTAAGGGATTAACTAATGAACAAATAGATAGTAAATATTCACAAATAGTAGAAGCAAGAGTTGCTAAATTAACATCAGAAGGTAAGTCAGAAGAAGAAGCTAAAAAAGAAGCTCAAAAAGATATTAGACAAAAAGAAATGGTTATTATTAAGGAACTTGGAAATAAAGATGATTCTGTTAAAATAAATATGGAATTTTTAGGACTAGATTTAACAAGTATACCTTCAGAAACAATAAAGAGTATAAATGATTTAAAAGATCCTAAGAATTTAGGTATCATTTCAATTCCAGTATTATATATTGTTATGTCATTTATAAGCTTTGGAGTTGCTCAAAAAGATATGGAACATATAAGAGAGCAAAGTAAAGATAAGGAAAAAAATGTTGTTAAAGTAGTGGAATCTAATGATGAACCTAATAAGAAAAAAGAACAAGATGATGATAAGTTTACAGGAGAAGATTTCCAAGATGCAATGATGACAAGTAATAAGATGATGAAATATATATTACCTATAATGATTTTTAGTGTATCAATGGTAACATCACTTGGAATATCAATATATTGGGCATTTAATAGTATGGTTGATATAGGAAAGATATATTTACTTAAGGAGATTGTAAATAAGAAATTAGAAAAAGATGCCAAAGGTAAGGTGTAAATATGGAAATATATGAATTTAAAGGGATAAATAAAGATGAAGCAATAAGAAAAGCGGAAAATGAGTTAGGGATAGATCAAGAAGCATTAATTATTGAAGAGGTAGAGACAGAAAATACACATAAAACGATGTTTAGTATTTTAGATAAAGAAAAGTCAACTATTAAAGTCGAGATAATTGAAGAAAAAGTAGAAAAAAATAGATTTAAGGTAGAAGATGTACAAAATGCTAAAATTGTAATTTGTGATTTTTTAGATTCATTAGTTAATATATATAAGAGCTCAGAATTTAAATATGATATAAAGGTTTCAGGAAGAAAGATTTATGTAAATATAAGTTCAGATGAAAATCCAAAATGGATTGGTAGAGAAGGACATACATTAGAAGAATTACAAAAATTTTTAAAAAATATAATTTCTAATTATAAGAATATCAAGGTTTATACAGATATTGCAGGTTATAAAGAAATTAGAGAAAGAAAACTTATTAAAAAAGCAGAATATGGATTAAATTATGTTATGAAACATGGTATGCCATTTGCATTAGAACCTATGAATTCATATCAAAGAAGAATAATACATGCATATTTACAAAAAGAAAATGTAAAAACTAAAAGTGAAGGAAAAGAGCCTAATAGGTATATAGTAATAAAACCTAAAAATGGTGAACAATAGTAAATTGGCAAGGCACCTCTAGGTGTCTTGCTAATTTTATTATAATAGTGAGGTGATTATGGAAACAATAGCAGCAATATCAACAGCACCTGGACTTGGTGGAATAGGTATAATAAGAATAACAGGAGATAGAGCATTTAATGTGCTTTTAAAAATATTCAAGAGTAAAAAAGTAAAAAAAATAGAAGATATAGTTCCAAATACAATTATATATGGAAAAATATATGAAGAAGGTAGAATGATTGATGAGGTTTTAGTCTCTTTTTTTAAATCACCAAATAGTTATACTAGGGAAGATTTAGTAGAAATAAATACACATGGTGGAAGTATTGTAATGAAAGAAATATTAGATTTAGTATTGAGAAGTGGAGCGATATTAGCACAGCCAGGTGAATTTACAAAAAGAGCATTTTTAAACGGAAGAATAGATCTTACGAAAGTTGAGTCGATAGCAACAATATTAAATGCTAAAAGTGAAGAAGAATTAAGAATATCTGGTGAATTATTACAAGGTAAATTATATAATAAGATTGTAAATATTAAAGAAAAACTTATGGATATATTAATGCATTTAGAGGTAAATATAGATTATCCAGAATATGATACAGAAGAAAAAGATAAAGAAGAAATAGTAGAAACAATCTCTAAGATCTTATTAGAGCTAAAAAAATTTGAATCAACATTTGATGTTGGAAGTAAAATAATAGATGGGATAAAGGTTTCTATTATAGGAAGACCTAATGCTGGTAAATCATCACTTTTAAATAACCTATTAAATAAGGAAAGAGCGATAGTAACAGAAATCGAAGGTACTACAAGAGATAGTATAGAAGAAGATCTTAATATTAATGGAATAAATATTAAGATAATAGATACTGCAGGAATTAGAGAAACAGATGAAAAAGTCGAAAAACTAGGGATAGAGAGGGCAATAGATATTGCTAAAAAAAGTGATCTTATAATAGCTATATTTGATATATCAAAATCACTTAATGAAAATGATCTTAGAATATTAGAAATTATAAAGGAAAAAGAAAGTCTTATATTATTAAATAAATGTGATTTATTAAGAAATGAAGATATTCCAGAGGAAATAAAAGATGTGAAAAAAGAATATATATTTACCTCAATGTCAGAAAAAAGGGGAATAGATGAAATAATAGAATGGCTTACAAAAAAAACAGAATTTTTAAAGATAAATAAAAATAATGATATAATAATTATCCATGAAAGACAAAAAAGGGTTATAACAGATGTTATAAAAATGATAGAACAAATATTGTTAGATTTAGAGTTAATACCAATTGATATGGTTTCTGAGAATATTAGAGATACTATTAATAAGATTAATGAATTAACAGGGGAAAATGTAAAGGAAGAAGTTTTAAATGAAATTTTTAAAAATTTTTGTTTAGGTAAATAATGTGAGAATGTAAAAATTAATCATAGAATAGAAAGAAGGAAATAATAATGTATAATGCAGGAGATTATGATGTAGCAGTAATTGGGGCAGGTCATGCAGGAATTGAGGCAGCACTTGCATCAGCACGACTTGGAGCAAAAACTCTTATATTTAGTATAAGTTTAGAATGTATTGCAAATATGCCATGTAATCCAACAATAGGAGGAACATCAAAAGGACATTTAGTAAAAGAAATAGATGCACTTCGGAGGTGAAATGGGGAGGGCTGCAGATAATTCGGCAATTGCAATAAAGATGCTTAATAGCTCAAAAGGACCTGCAGTTCAATCTTTAAGAGCACAAATAGATAGAAAAAAATATCATGAATATATGAAGAAAGTTTTAGAAGAAACAGATAATTTATATGTAAAACAAGGAGAAATTGTTGATATTTTATTAGATAAAGAAGGGAAGAAAGTAGAATCTGTTATTACAAATTTAGGGGCAAAATATAATGTCAAAGCTATAATATTAGCAACAGGGACATATTTAAAAGGAAGGATCTATGTAGGAGATAATATTATTGATTCAGGTCCAGATGGTGTAGCAGCATCAAATAAGCTATCTGAAATAGTAAGAAACTTAGGAATAAATATGATAAGATTTAAGACTGGAACACCTGCAAGAGTAAATAAGAGAAGTATTGATTTTTCAGTTATGGAAATACAAGAAAATGATGAAAATATTGAACCTTTCTCTTTTGAAACAGAAAAGCCAATTGAAAATAAGGTGAATTGCTATTTAACATATACAAATGAGGAAACTCATAAGTTAATAAGAGAAAATTTAAACTTATCACCAATGTTTAGAGGAGAAATTGAAGGTAAAGGTCCAAGATATTGTCCGTCAATAGAAGATAAGGTTGTTAGGTTTAGTGATAAAGAAAGACATCAAATATTTATAGAACCAATTGGATTAAATACAAACGAAATGTATATACAAGGAATGAGTTCATCAATGCCTGAAGAATTACAAATTAAATTTTATAGAACAATAAAAGGGTTAGAAAATTGTGAATTTACAAGATCGGCATATGCAATAGAATATGATTCAATTGAAGCTTTTGAATTAAAAAACACATTAGAACTTAAAAAAATTGAAGGATTATATGGAGCAGGACAAATAAATGGTACATCTGGATATGAAGAAGCAGCAGCACAAGGTCTTATAGCTGGTATAAATGCAGCAAGAAAAATACAAGGAAAAGATCTAGTTGTACTTTCAAGAAACGAGGCATATATAGGAGTACTTATAGATGATATTGTTTTAAAAAGTACACAAGAGCCATATAGGATGATGACATCAAGAGCAGAATATAGACTGCTTTTAAGACAAGATAATGCAGATTATAGGCTTACAGAATTAGGTCATTCTATAGGACTTATAACAGATTCAAGATATAAGAAGTTTAGAGATAAATGGGATAATATAGAAAGAGAAATAAAAAGAATAAAAGAAACAAAGATAAATGATGTTGAAAAAACAAATATATATTTAGAAGGTAGAGGGCTTTCAACATTATCAGGAAGAGTATCTTTAGTGGATCTATTAAAGAGAAGTGAGATAACATATGAAGATATTTTAAATATTGAAGAAATAAATGGGATTGATAATAGAAAAGAATATGGTATAGAAAGAAAGCTTACAAATGTAGAAAGAAGACAAGTAGAAACAATAATTAAATTTGAAGGGTATATTAAGATGCAAGAAAAGCAAATTGAGAAAATGAAAAAAATGGAAAAGAAGCAAATACCAGAAGATTTTGATTATGATAAAGTAAAAGGTCTTAGATTAGAAGCATTAGAAAAATTAAAGAAGTTCTTACCTGTAAATATAAGACAAGCAAGTCTAATATCTGGAGTATCACCTGCAGATATCACAGTATTATTATTATATTTAGAAACATATGGAAAAAATAACAAGTAAAAAATTGAGTAAAATAATGACTTAAGGATGAAATGTATAATGGAATATATAGAAAAAAGAGATTTAATTTCAAAATATATAAAAATGTATAAGATAGATGATGATATTAAAATAACAGAAGAAATGTTAGAAAATATGATTACATATATGGATTATATTTTAGAAAAGAATAAATATATAAATTTAACAGCAATTAAAGATGAAGAAATGTTTATAAAAAAACATATAATAGATTCATTGTATATTGTAAAATACA
>CALIMU010000115.1 GCA_938045355.1 uncultured Clostridium sp.
CCTTTAGTTTGTTATTTAAGTTAGTCTTATCTAACTTAGGTTTTGGTTGTGATTTATCTTTTAATATTTTATCCAAACTATTTAGATTATCCTTAATATTATTTAATTCATTAATATAATTATTTAGCTTATCTTCATTTTGAGGTGTTTTTTCTTCACCTAATTTAGATATTTCTGAATTAACATTATTAAATTTACTTATTTGCTCATTTAATTTACTATTATATTCTTTTATACTATATTCTGTTTTACCTTTTTTCTTATCTTCAGTAAGTTTCTTATTATTTATTAATTCTTGTACTTCTTTTAATTTAAGATTTAGATTATTCTTATCTAATTTTATTTTTAATATATTATTCAAGCTATTTAAAGAATTTTTTATGTTATCTAAATCTCTTATATATTGGTTTAACTTACTTTCATTTTTTGAAGTCTTATCTTCTCCTAGTTTTGATATATTTTCCTTAGTAGAATTTAAGTTTGATACTATCTTACTATATTCATCTGTATATTTTCTTATACTTTCTTCTGTTTTATCTTTATTTAAGTTTTCTGTTAACTCTTTACCTTTTACTAAGTTTTCTACTTCATTTAGTTTGTTATTTAAGTTAGTCTTATCTAACTTAAGTTTTGGTTGTGTTTTATCCTCTTGATCTTTCTTTAGATACTTAAAAATTATTTTTCCTTCTTCTGTTTTAAATGTTGTATTCATTCCTTTTTTTGATATTTCTTTTCTTTGGTTTCCTGGTATCCATAATCTTTCACTATATGCTTTTCCATTATTTCCTATTGCTTCTGCTGTTACTGTATATTCTCCATCTAATCCATTTATTATCATATCAAAATAATATTTTGGAGCATTTCCTTCTATTTTTCCTACATAAAAATATGTTCTCTTTCCGGTCTTTTTCTACATATATCTTTACTTCTTTTGGTGTTTCTACTATTCCATCTTCTCTTCTTAAAAATATTTCTGCATTTCCTGTTATGTAATCTCTCCCATCATCTATATGTATTCCTTCTATATTATATGTGTTTGTCCTTATTACATATTTAGGTTCTGCTTTTTTTCTAAAAATTATCTTACCTTCTTCTGTTTTAAATATTGTATTCATTTCTTGTTTTAATACTTCTTTTCTTTGGTTTCCTGGTATCCATAATCTTTCACTATATATTTTTTCATTATTTCCTATTGCTTCTGCTGTTACTGTATATTCTCCATCTAATCCATTTATTATCATATCAAAATAATATTTTGGAGCATTTCCTTCTATTTTTCCTACATAAAAATATGTTCTCTTTCCGGTCTTTTTCTACATATATCTTTACTTCTTTTGGTGTTTCTACTATTCCATCTTCTCTTCTTAAAAATATTTCTGCATTTCCTGTTATGTAATCCCTACCATCATTTATATGTATTCCTTCTATATTATATGTGTTTGTTCTTATTATATAGTCATTATTTACATATTGATTTATTTTTGTTCCATTATATCTTACTAATCTATTAGTATTAACATCAGTTTTAATATTAAAACTAAAGAATGATATTCCGTAATATTACCATTGGAAGAATAACTTTTCTTTTATTCTTTTTAACATATTCTTTAAAAGTTCCCATCTCATGGCTTTTAGTTTTTTTCATTATAATTCCTTTCCTTATCTCAAGATTTTACAATTATATATTATCATTTTCTTTATATTAAAT
>CALIMU010000116.1 GCA_938045355.1 uncultured Clostridium sp.
TTAAAAGTATTTATAAAAAATAACACTAAATTGATTTAGTGTTATTTTTATATTTAATAATATTTAAATTTAAATAAGTTAATTTAAAATACTACTTCAAGTTTAGATATTAACCTAAATTAATCTAAAAAATCGTATAGTATTCATCAGATTTCTTTACTTATTTTTATTTCTGCTAATTGTTGTTTTATTCTATCTAGCTTTATATCTTCTCTAAATATAACTATTGCATTAAATAATATCATACTACTAATTATTATAATCCCTACTATTTTTTTAATTTTATCATTTCTTTCCATACTATTTCCCCCTATTATTAAATAATTTAATCTTATTTTTTCTTACTTTTCGATTTTTATTACTTTTTCTTTTCTTTAATTATACTCCATACTTCATATCCCATAATACTACCTCATTTTGTTTTAAACTTTCAGGCACATTTATAATTCTTTGATTTGATGATCCCCTAAATCTTAATCTTAAATCTAAAAGATCTATTTCAAATCTTCCATCTACCATTACATCAATATTATCAAGGATTCTTTTTGTTGTTGGTATAAACTTATACATACTTTTCATTATCTCTTTATCAAATACATATCCGAGAATAACACCATATAGTTTTATCTGGTAATTCTTTTCTTACTCTTTCTACAAGTTCTGCAATTTTTTTTTGATTATTAGGGTGCATTGGTTCTCCTCCGAAGAAGTGATAACCCCTTTATATATGGTCTTTTTAATGATTCTATTATTCTATCTTCTACTTCCTTTGTATAATCTTCACCTTTTCCGAAAATCCCAAATGTCTTCATTAAAACATCCCTTACAAGCATGAGTACAGCCTGATACAAACAGGCTTACTCTTACCCCTTCTCCATTTGCAATATCATATTCTTTTATATCTGCATATCTCACCCTATAACTCCTTTATAAGTGCATAACTCTTCTCTTAATTTCTTTTGTCTTTCCTTCATTCCAGAAATTTTCTCCTAGATATCCGGCAAGTTCTTCTAGTTACACTCATCTTACTTTCATCTTTATTGTGGCAACATGGACATTCCCATTGTAAGTCATCATTTATAATTATTTCACCTGTATGTCCACATACATTACATACATCTGATTTTGTATTAAATTCTGCATATTGTATATTATCATATATAAATTTAACTATTTCTTCTAATGCTTCATAATTTTTTTCCATATTTGGTATTTCAACATATGATATACATCCACCTGATGATATTGGTTGGAATGAACTTTCAAATTTAAGCTTATCAAATGCATTTATTCTTTCTCTTACATCAACATGATATGAGTTTGTATAATATCCTTTATCTGTTATATCTTTAATACTTCCAAATTTTTCTTCATCAATTTTAGCAAATCTATAGCATAAGCTTTCTGCTGGTGTTCCATATAATGCAAAACCAATATTAGTATCTTTTTTCCATCCATCTACAACTTTTCTTAAATATTTCATTAATTCTTCAACAAATTCTTTACCTTCTTTTTCTGTATGACTCTTTCCTGTCATTAATTTAGAAACTTCATAAAGTCCTATATATCCAAGAGACATTGTTGAATAATTTCCATATAAGTATTTATCTATCTTTTCACCTTTTTTTAGTCTTGCTATTGCTCCATATTGCCAGTGTATTGGTGAATAGTCTGATGTTACTCCTTTTAAAGCATTATGTCTACACATACATGCATCAAAACATAATTCTAATCTTTCATCTAAAAGTTTATAAAATTTTTCCTTATTTCCTGATGCCATTATAGCTATTTGTGGAAGGTTTATACTTACAACACCTTGGTTAAATCTTCCTTCAAATTTGTATTCACCATTTTCATCTTTATATGGTGATAAGAAAGACCTACATCCCATTGGGCTAAATACATTTCCTTCATATATTTCTCTCATTTTTTTAGCTGATATATAATCTGGATATAATCTTTTAGCAGAACATTTAACTGCAAGTTTTGTTATATAATCATATTTTCCTCCAGATAAATTATTACATTCATCTAATACATATATAAGTTTTGGAAATGCTGGTGTTATATAATGTCCTTCAGAATTTTTTATTCCTTGTATTCTTTGTTTTAATATTTCTTCTATTATTTCTGCAACTTCTTTTTCATATTCATCACCTTCTACTATATGCATAAATAATGTTACAAAAGGACTTTGACCATTTGTTGTCATAAGTGTATTTATTTGGTATTGAACTGTTTGTATACCTGCAACTAAATCTTCTTTTTTTCTCATTTCTGCAAAATCTTTTGCTAAAATTTCTGCTTCTTTTTCACTCTTACCTTCTTCCAAGAAATGATTATAATATTTCTTATAATATTTATCATATGTTTTTCTTAAATATTTACCTAAATGTGCTATATTAACAGATTGTCCACCATATTGATTACTTGCAACTGCTGCTATTATTTGTGTCATAACAGTACATGCAACTTGGAAACTTTTTGGTGTTTCAATTTTCTTACCATTCATAACTGTTTCATTATCAAGCATATCTTTAATATTTACTAAACAACAATTAAACATTGGTTGTATAAAATAATCTTTATCATGAAAATGTAATACACCTTCTTTATGTGCTTTTACTATTCTTTCTGGTAATAATAATCTATCTACTATATCTTTAGATACTTCACCTGCAATTAAATCTCTTTGTGTTGATAGAAGTATTGCATTTTTATTACTGTTTTCCTTACTTACTTCCTTATTTGTATTTCTGATTAAACTTAATATACTTTCATCTGTTGTATTTGTTTGTCTTATTATACTTCTTTTTTCTCTGTATAACATATATCTTTTGGCAAGTTCATATTTACCAAGTTCCATTAATTTTCTTTCTATTTGGTCTTGTATTTTTTCTATTCCTATTTCATTTAATTCTAATTTTTCTATTGCTTCTACAATATAGTTAATATTTTGTATTGAAGCTTTTTCATTTCCTATTACTTCTCTATTTGCTTTGCTTATTGCAACTACTATTTTATTTGGATCAAAATCAACTTTTTTTCCATCTCTTTTTATAACTTTCATTTTACTCCCCTTTTCACATTTGTCATTTCAAAAAATATTATTTTTTATAATTTCAAAAAAATATTTTTCAAAAAATTATCCTTTTTATATTTTTAGCTCTTGAATTAAAACCAAGCATTAA
>CALIMU010000117.1 GCA_938045355.1 uncultured Clostridium sp.
AAAATATAAAAAACTATTTTAATATTTGCTTATTTCTTCTAATGTTTCTTTTATTTGTAATGATACTGCTTTTTTAGATGGACCACCATATATATTTCTACTTTCTACACAATTATGTATATTAATTGCATCATAAACATCATTTTTAAATATATTTGAGAAAGTATTATATTCATCTAATGTTAATTCATTTAATGTTTTTTTCTTATCTATTGCATATTTTACAATACTTCCTGTGATTTTATATGCTTCTCTAAAAGGTAGTCCTTTTTTAGTAAGATAATCTGCAACATCTGTAGCATTTATATATCCTTCTTCTGCTTTTTTAGCCATATTTTGAGTGTTTATAGTCAATGTTTCTAACATTTTATCTAAGATTTCAATACATATTTTAGTATTTTCAATACTATCAAAAATAGGTTCTTTGTCTTCTTGCATATCTTTATTATATGCAAGTGGAAGACCTTTCATCATAGTTAAAAGTGCTACTAAATTACCATAAATTCTTCCAGTTTTACCACGAATTAATTCACACATATCTGGATTTTTCTTTTGTGGCATTATGCTTGATCCTGTAGAATACTTATCAGATATTTCTATAAATTTAAATTCATTTGATTGCCAAATAATCATTTCTTCACATATTCTAGACATATGCATACTTATTATTGCAAGAGCATTTGCAATTTCTATTACATGATCTCTATCTGAAACAGAATCAAGGCTGTTTCTTGTAGGACATTTGAATCCTAAAAGTTCTGATTCTAAAAATCTGTCAATATTATATGTTGTGGTTGCAAGTGCTCCAGCACCTATTGGAGATTTATCCATTAAATTATTTGCATTAGTAAGTCTTTGCATATCACGTATAAACATTTGTGCATATGCCATTAAATGATGTGCAAATGTAATAGGTTGTGCAATTTGCATGTGTGTATATCCAGGCATAATAGTATCTAAATTATTAGATGATAATGTAGATAGTGTTATTATTAAATTCTTTAGATTATTAATAATAATTTTAATTTGATTTTTTAAATATAGTTTTATATCTAAAGCAACTTGGTCATTTCTACTTCTTGCTGTATGTAATTTTTTAGCAGGATCTCCAATTTTTTTAGTAAGAATTTCTTCAATAAACATATGTATATCTTCAGATTCTGGATTAAATGTTAAAATATTATTATCTAATTCATTCTTAATTTCTTCTAATCCAGAAATAATACTGTTAAGATCATTCTTATCCATTATACATTGTGATTCTAACATTATTGCATGTTTTATAGATCCATTAATATCTTCTTTATACATTTTTTGATCAAAAGAAATTGAAGAATTAAAGTGATTTGCAATATTGTCTAATTTCCCTTTGAATCTAGCACTCCATATTCCAGTATTTTCATTACTATTTATATTTGTGTTTATATTTTTATCTTTGTTTTTATTCATAGATTCTCCATAAATACTATTTTTATTTTGTTATTATTCTGTTATATTATTGTTTTTGTTCATTAAAGCTTGTACTTTTGTAGATAATGTATGTACATTTATAAATCCTGTAGCATCTTTATGATCATACATTCCACTTTCACCAAATGTTGCAACTTCTTCATTATATAGTGAATATTTACTTGTAACACCTGCTGAAACAGTATTACCTTTATATAATTTTAATTTAACTTTTCCAGTAACATTTTTTTGTGTTGAAGTTACAAAAGCACTTAAAGCTTCTCTTAATGTAGAGAACCAATCACCATTATATACGAGGTCAGCAAATTTAACTGAAATCAACTCCTTATAGTGCATAGTATCTTTATCTAGAGTTATTGATTCCAATATTTGGTGTGCATCATATAATACTTTTGCCCCTGGATTTTCATAAACACCTCTTGATTTCATACCAACAAGTCTATTTTCTACAATATCCTCAACTCCAATACCATGTTTACCAGCAATTATATTTAGTTTTGATAATAGTTTAGAAGCACACATTGATTGTCCATTTAATTTTATTGGAAAACCCTTTTTAAATTCTATTTCTACATATTCTGCTTTATCTGGTGCATTTTCTAATGTACTTACTAATTCTAATATTTTTTCATAATTAGGTTCTGTTTCAGGTTTTTCAAGTTCCATTCCTTCATGAGATAAATGTATAATATTTAGATCTTTAGAATAATTAGTTTCTCTTGTTATTGGTAGAGGAATATTTCTTGCCTCTGCATATTCAAGAGCATCTTCTCTTGATCTTATATCCCATATTCTCCATGGAGCGATAACATGCATGTTTGGATCAAAATGTTTTATAGTTTGTTCGAACCTTATTTGATCATTTCCCTTTCCAGTACATCCATGGACTATAGCATCACAGTTTTCTTTGTGTGCAATATCTAAAAGTGCTTTAGCAATAATAGGTCTTGCAATTGCAGTTCCAAGTAAGTACTTCCTTTCATATTTAGCTCCTGCTTGCATAGTAGGTATAAAGTAATTTTCTACAAGATCATCTACTAAATCTGCTACATAATATTTTGAAGCACCTGAATTTAATGCTTTGTTTTTTATTTTCTCAAAATCATCATTTTGTCCAACATTTGCAGTTACTGCTATGATTTCACAATTATATCTTTCTTTTATCCAAGAAGTTATAACAGAGGTATCAAGTCCACCACTATATGCCAAAACAACTTTTTTGGGAATATATTCTTTGTTCATATTTATCTCCTTTCTTATAAATAATTATTATATTTATGAGTATATAGACGGAATTAATCTATCAGAGTTCTGTGACCAACATTCATTATTTTCTTATAGAAATAAGTCGCTCTTAGAAAACTATGAGAAATTCAAAAAGC
>CALIMU010000118.1 GCA_938045355.1 uncultured Clostridium sp.
TTTATTTTATCATATCTATATTCTATTATATTTGTATCTTTTAATAATTTTGTTAAATATTCATCATATCTACCTTCATATATATATGGAAGTATATGATATGTATACTGGTATTTAAATTTTTCTTTTCTCATAACTATTCTCTTTTGTATATTAAAATTATATTTATTATCTATTTAGTATATGCAACAATATCTGCATCTTTATATCTATACATATCTTTTATAAAATCAATATATGTATAATCTTTCAAATCATATTTAGGTTCTACTACAACTTTACCATTATAATCTAAACTTCCCCATTTTCCTGATCTATTTACTGCAATAAATCCATATATATTTTGATATGTTGCATCATCATATATTGCAGGCACTATCACTGTACCCTTATTATTTTTAAATCCAACTTTACCATTTTCAACAAATCTAAATAAATTATTTGTCTTATATGCTAATTCTTCAGTTATTTTTTCAAATTTCAAATTATAAAATTCTTCTTCTTTTGAATTCATTTTTAAAATTCTAATATAACCTTCTGTTCCATTATATTCTAATAATTTTCCTTCTAATTTTAATTCAACATCAGAATTATAGAAACTTTCTTTAATGATATCACCTTCTTTATATTCAGCTACATAAAAAGCTCCTTCTTTATAATATTGGATATTATCTGCTTCTTTTTGTAATAATTCTGTAGCTGTTACTGCTTCTGTTCCTTCTGAAACTGATACAATATTATATTTATCTTTCTTTATAATATATTTATCTTTACTTATTTTCTTTATTTCATTATATTCTGGTTTTAAAATTTCTTTTCCTACTAAACTTTTTACACCTAATTTTCCATTTGCTTCATATATCATTACATCTTCATATACTTCTTTTATACCTGGTATATATCCTGGAACTTTTTCTCCATTTATATTATATAATGATTTATCATTACCTTTTCTTGCTGCAACATGTGTTGAAGACTTAATCTTATATATTTCATCATATTCTGTTGCAATAACCTTTTTACCATTTTCAGTCATAACACCATGTAATTTTTCAAATATTACATCATAATTTGTATTATTATCTGTATCATCAATTGGTTCTACACTCTTATATATGTTTGGAATTGAATATGAATATGTTTTTGTATTTATTACACCATATTTATCTTCTTTTTTTATACGTAACTTTTCTGTAATAGTACCCATTGTTGATATTTCTTGAAATTCTGGTTCAAACTTCACATTTCCTTCATAATCAATTAATCCAATCTTACCATTCTTATAACATTTTAAAATATTTTTATCATATATAGTTTCTGATGAATTATATTCAATTGGTTCTACCTTATCAAACTCTTTAAATAATTGTGTTCCTTTTGCATTTAACACTTTATTCTTATATTCTTTTTTATCATAATCTGTAACCTCTGTTACTATAAACACATCTTTTTCTTTTCTTGGAATAACTATCATTTCATCATATTCATTTGGTATTACAGTTTCTCCTGCTCCATTAATTACTCCCCATTTTCCTTGTTCATTCTTATATGCATAATATCCTATTGTCGCAACTCTTGTTACATTATAACTTTCCAAAAATCTTGGTATTTCCTTATATCCTAAATACCCTAAAACTATTATTATAGGCATTATTAAGATTAATAATACTTTTTTCATATTAAGCTTTTTTTCAGTATCTTTAAATCTCTTCCCCGCCATAATTTTTCTCCTATTCTCTTAAAAGTTTATCTTTTATACTTTTGATTGTTCTCTTATTTATTTCTACTATTTTACCTACAATAGTATTTTTTGTTTTTTCTTTTCCACTTTCATTGTCTTTTTCTATTGAAGTTTCTATTTCTTGTAAGTTATTTTTTTCTTCTTTTTTACTTTCTTTAATTATTTTATAATCTTTTTCAAATTTCTTGTACATTACTAAAATAATCTTTGTTGATACTTGTTTTAATACTTCTAATTCTTTAGTAACTTCTTCATCTTCAATATCGACAACTAAATTATTCATATTTAATATATCACACAAACGCTACTTTAAATAACTGTCGTGTTAAAACTACGACAAGCATTTCTTATAATTTCGCCTTTGCGCTTTCACACAATGCCTTAAATCCTTCCGGGTCGGCAATAGCCACTTCAGAAAGCATCTTTCTGTTCATCTCGATGCCTGCGCTCTTTAAGCCAAACATGAGCTTCGAGTAAGAAAGACCGTTTAATCTTGCAGCAGCATTGATTCTGGCAATCCAGAGTTGTCTGAACTGTCTCTTTCTTTCCTTACGTCCCTTGTAAGCCTCTGTAAGAGCACGCATAACGCTCTGCTTAGCTACTCTGTACTGCTTGGATCTGGCGCCTCTATATCCCTTCGCTAACTTTAAAACTCTATTGTGTTTCTTCTTTGCGTTTACTCCGCCTTTAATTCTCATCTTATCCTCCTATTCTTAAGCACAGATTACAGATAAGGAAGAATCTTCTTCATTACCTTTTCGTTGGTATGATCAA
>CALIMU010000119.1 GCA_938045355.1 uncultured Clostridium sp.
TATTTAAATGTATTACACCTTCTGAATATATATCAAAATATCCTAATATTCAGATATCTACCCCTTGTAGATCTTCATGGGGAGCAAACCGGATATTCTGAAGTATGGCTTAATCATACAAATGATTATGCACATAAACATTTATTAAAACTTTGTGATAAAATGGTTGAATGTGCAAATTTATTTAAAAATACTAATGATAATCTTGAAATACGCTGTTTAAATCAAATGGCTAGAGAACTTCTATTACTTCAAAGCAGTGATTGGCTTTTTATAATAACAAATGGAACAATGGTAGAATATGCCCATAAACGTATCAAAGATCATACTGGTAGGTTTAATGTATTATATGATATGCTTAAAAATAATTCTATACATCAACATTATTTAAAAAATCTAGAACTTAAAGATGATATATTTCCTGAAATATCATATCATATATATTGTACTGATTAGATCAAATAAAATAATAAAAGCAAAAATAAAAACTAGAAACATTAAAATATAAAAAAGAAGAAATTGAGTTTTATCTCACTTCCTTCTTTTTTTATTTATATCCAATATTATTATCAAAATATATTATCAAATTATTTATTCTAATTTTCTTCTAATCTTTTAGTTATTACTTTAAGCATTACAGTACATAATCCTGTAACTAATATTACTGCAAATAAATTCATCATATATATATCTATATTTAATAATAGATTTTCTTTAGGTATTAATTTAACCTCTTTTGTTTTTGCATCCCTATCTAAAAAGTTTATAACTTGTTCTTTTAAATTGTTTATTTTTTCTGCTTGTATTTCCTTATATGATATTATTCTTAAAGATGTTTTAAATATACCATTTTGTTTTACTCTTATTGTATTATCTTCTAAAACTCTTCTTGCATCTTCTTCTAATTTTGATATGTCTGTTTCTCTACTTAGTGTTATATCTATTACATATATATCTTTATATATATCTTTATCTGATACTAAAAATGTTACTAAAAGTATTGCTATTATTATTACTATTAATATTCCTATTTGTTTTAATATATCTTTTATCATTCCTTATTTCCTCTTTCTCTCTTTTTAATACTCTTTTAGTGTTTCTTATTAAATAAGAAATTATGTGTAAATAATAATATTATTCCGTACAAATAATGTCATACCAAGTGAAGATAATAATATATTTGTAGAAAAGCTTAATATAACTGATAATATAACAATTATATATGTTTTTGATAATAATTCTACTAAATTATACATCGGATTAAATTCTTTTTCATTTTCTTTATTTCTTACAGTTTTTAATAATACCAAATATTCTAAAATATATAATATTATTACACCTATAATACCTGGAATTGTTATTACTATATCAGTAAATCTTATAAACAGTGTTACAACCATTATATATGATATAAGTACTAATGTATAATATAATCCTTTTATTCCTCTAAAATAAATATATGATAATGCCATTAATATTGCTATTACTAATATAACTATTGCTATAACTTTTAAAGTCATAATTGATATATCTGCTGGTACATTTTCTGTAGTGCTTTGTAATGTATATTTTATAGGTGTTTTTCCGAAGTTCTAATGCTGTTTTTAATCTTCTAACTTCTCCTAATGCTTCTTCTATAGTTTTCTTGTTTTCACTTTCTTTTAGTTTTTCACTATTTAACATTTTTAACTGTAAAATTCCTGTATCATTAGGTTCTGCAAATGGTGCTCTTAAAACTTCCATTTCTGAAATTTTTATTAATATATTATGATTTATTTTTGTCTTTTCATTACTTCCTTCTTTTTGTTTTTCTTCTATATTATATTTTCTTGATATTTCTGAAAGTATTTTCTTTCCTTTTTCATCAAGTCTTATTTCCAAAAATGCTCCATCATTTTCTGTTCTTAAAATATTTACCGCTTTTATATTTTCTTCTGTGATATATTCTTTACCTGTATCTGGATCTTGTACTGTAAGTGTCCCTCTTGTTTGAAGTATACTTTTTACTGCTTCTTTTTCCTTACTTGAACTTTCTTTTTTCTTAGAACTAGAAGAGAATATTCCTCCTTTTTCAAGTTCATCAGAAACTTTTACAACTATTTTACCTGTTTTTTCATCTTCAGAAACTCTAGCATTTTCAAATCCTTCACTTCTTAATTGTCTAACAATTATTTCAGCACTTTTTTTCATTCCCAACTTATTCATTACTTTTTCATCATTTTCTGGAAATTGTCTTTTCTCAATTTTATATCCTTTTTCTTGTACTTCTTTATCTACAGGTTCTGTTTTTGTTTTTTCACTTTCTTTTTTCTTATTACCTTTTTCATCAAATTCTTCTTTTTTAGGTAAATCTATATTTCCTAATTCTGTTTTAGATGGAACTTTTCTAATTACATTTCCATCTTTATCAATATATGCTTCTGTTTCTACTATTTTAGCAGATGGTATAAGTTCATATTCATTATATGGAACTAAAATATCAGAGATCTTATACCCTGATATTATTTTATCTAGATTTCCATTAAAATTATATACTATTCCCATTATTCCTACTAATACTAAACTAAGCATTATACATACTAATATTAAATTATATGTCTTCTTTAATATATTTTTTTTCATTTTTCCTTCCTTAATTTTCTATCTTGTTATAACACTGCCACCACTATTATTATTTGGTTGTTGTCTTTGAGGTATTGTTGTATTATTACTATTATTTTGAATATTTCCAGGTTGTTGTTGTACTGATCCTTGATTTTGATTTATATTATTTCCGGTTATTATTTTGTTGTAATGGTGCTGATGGAGTATTATTCCCATTATTTCTTTGTGTTGTATTTGAACCTGTTCCTGATCCTGAAATTTGTACAGAATTTCCCGCATTATTTACTAAACCTTGGTTTGACATATTACCTGAATTATTGTTATCTACCTTTTCTCTTGTAATTGGTATTAGTGTCTTAAGTTCAACAGGTCTTGAATTTCCTGTAATTGCATAATATTTTACATTTCCGGTTATCAATCCTCTTATATATACTATCTACAACTGGTGCTAATCTTAATTGATATGTAGGTTCATTATTATGCATTGTTGTTTCTGATGATAATATACCATATTTACCAAATGATGTTTTTATAACTATTCCACCATATCCTTCACTAACAGGTATTGTTAAAACATTTTCACCATTTACTATTTTAGTTTTATCTGTTGTAAATCCAACAGCAATTAATTCTTCTTCTGTTAGTTGTTTTCCATCAAGCTTATCAACATTTACTCCTTTTCTTTCTAAATATTTCTTATCTTCTGTTGTAAATGTTATATATCCTGAACTATCTCTTTCAACATATTTATATTTTTCATATCCGAAGTGCTGCTAATTCTGGATCTACTATTCTTGTTGATTTTCCATTTTCTATTAAATATATTCCCCATTTTCCTGCTTTTTTTACTGGTATATATTTATCAAAAAATATCTTTCCTTGTTCTTCTGTTTCAAAATCTTCTACAGACATTCCTATCTCATCTTGTTCTTCGGAAATAAGTACTTTACCTTCTTTATCTATAAGTCCATATTTCTTATTTTTCGCAACCTTATATATTCCTTTTTCTCCTAAATATATTTCAATCTTTTCATATTTATCAAGTTTTATTATTTGTTTTTTATCAACAATGTTTGTTATACCTATATTATATACTGTTTCTTTTCCTATTATTTCTTTTTTTGCAACATATATATTTTTATTATTTTGTGCATATCTTAAATCATCATATTGTAATGCTATTTCATTTTTAAAACCATGTCCACTTGCATCTATACCATTTACCCCATACTTGTTTTCAGCATTTAAAACAATTAGATATCCGGTCTACAATTGATCTTCTATTTTGATAATTATCTGTAAGTGATAATCCTTCTTTATTTAAATATCCTGCAACAGATTTTTCTAAATATTTTATAGTTTCAAATGTAAGAGTTTTACCATCATCACTTCTTCTTATATTAATATTAAAAACATATTTTGCATCTTCTAATAATATATATTTTTTTGTATTCTCTGTTTTTATATATTCTTTTAAATTAAATTCTTCTTGATTTAGGATTGTTTCATCCATTTGAGTTTTTGTTCTTGGTTTTGGTTGTTGATTATTTTCTATTTCTTCTTTTGTTTTTATAATATTTGCTTGATCATCAAGTTCTCTATCCAAATATTCTGTTTTTATATATTTAGTAAAATTCTTTTTAGTTTTGTCAAATTGTACTGCTTCATAATATGAATCTATATAAAAATATTGATTATCTGTATTACTACCATCATATTTTCCGATTATTAAGTTTATACATCTTCATTTGTGGTAGTTTTAATGCATCTTCTAATGATAAATAAGTTTTACCTTCTATTTCTTTTATCATAGATAAATAACTACTATTTACTTCTTTTCCATCTATAACAAGGAGTTCTATAAAGAGCAACAGCAGAAAAAAATGGAAGAATATCTGCAATTAGCAATTGAAGTTGCCAAAGAAAATGCAATGCCACTAGAAAAAATTACTGAGATATTAAAGATTTTATACTTGGAGGATGAATAAAATGAGTAATATTTTAACACTAAACAATGTTAATAAAAAATATGAGAAATCAAATTTTTCTATTAGAGATATATCTTTTTCGTTACCAGAGGGCAGCATACTAGGGTTTATTGGTGAAAACGGTGCTGGGAAATCTACCACAATGAATTGTATTCTGAATGTTTTAAGAAAAGATAGTGGAAAAATAGAAATATTTGGAA
>CALIMU010000120.1 GCA_938045355.1 uncultured Clostridium sp.
TAGACTTTTTAATAATGGTTGGTGATATGCAATATTTAGAATACAAGCTAGATGCAACACCTGCAACATTTAGAAAAAAATTTAATTATATTTTTAAAGAACAAATGATATCAGAATTTTTAGAAAATATGAAAAACATTTTTGATCCTAAATTAAGTATTAATGATTGGTTTAAAAAAGCAAGTAATGCATATATAGAAGAACAAAAATCAGAATATAATAATAGTTTAGAATATCAAATATTTAATAAATTAAAAAAAGATTCTGAACAAAAATATCTATTACCATTGCTTAATGTATCAGAAAATTCAATATATGCAATAACAACAGTTACAACAACAACATTTGGGATTGTAGATGCATATGTAGATAGAGATGGTACACAGGTAGAAAAAGAAAAACAGTTAAGAGAATTCAAAGAAAAACTTAGAGAAACAGCTAAAAGACAAGCAACATTCTTAGATTTTTGGTTTAGAATATCAAATAAGGATACACATCATAATCTGATATCTAATAGAATTGTAATGGATTCATTAAGAATATTTAATAAAAATCCATATGCTAATGCAAGAGATACGTGGTCTAAAGAATATGGAACACAAGCATCTAAGGGAGTTTCAGAATTTGTAGCACCTTTTGATTTTTATAGAGAATTTTTTGTTGCAGATGGTGAAGCAAATGGACTTCGGAGTAAATATGTTCCTTGCTAAGGCTTTAGATAATAGAGGACTTACAACATATTCACATGAACTTACACACTTATTTGATAGAACAGTTATACTGAATAATAATGGAAGAAGAGATGGTGTAGGAGGTGAATTTTATGCAAGAGGAATTTATGAAACTTATGAAGAGGTAAAAGAAAGTATTTTAAATTTAAATCTTATATTTAATGAAAAAGGGAAGGATGGATATAGGAATACTGATCCTATAAGATTTACTAAAGAAGAAGATTTAAAGAAATATATGGGAGGAGTATTTGATGTATTATATTCTTTAGATTATTTAGAAGCAAAAGAAGTATTGAGTAAAGATTCAAATACTAAGAAACAATATTTTAATAAGATTGAACAAAAAGAAGATGGTAGAAATGCTGATACAGGTAAACACACAATAGATGTATTTAAGAATATAGATATTAATACAGCAAATAATTTACATAATATTAAAGACTTAATAGATAATGATTTGGTAGTTTCTAGATATGCATTTCAAGGTATAAGTACAACAGGTGAAGCTAGAACTAATGGATATTATATAATAGATATGTTTAGACCAATATTTGCAGCAATACAAAATAATAATGGGGCATCTCGGAGATATTACGATGAGAAGAACTGTATATGAATTATTAGCAGAATTTGGATATAAGGATGGGGTAGTACCATATATATCAAATATGTATAAAGATGCTACTAAAAATAGTGGACATAAACTATCAGATACATTTATTTTAAATAAGATATTTAAAGGGAATTACTTAAATCTAAAAGAATTTAAGAATAAGATGTTTGAAAGACGTATACATAATTTATCAAAATTAAAAGAAATAGAAATAGAATGGGAAGGAAAAACTATTAAGGTCAATAATATTAAACTTGAAGAATTAATGAAAAATGTAGTTAATAAGGATTTAGAATTAATTAATCAAAATAGAAAACCTAAATATGTTGATGAATTAAAGAAAGTTGTATATAAGAAATATTTTAGCATTACTAATGAATTTAGAGGAAGTATATATAATTAAGATAAAGAAAAAGAGGATTGATATCCTCTTTTTTTATATTAGTTAGTTTAGTTTTCATCTTCTATTAAATCTTCTTCACTTTCAATTGTTTCAATACTTACAACTTTAGAACTATCAGTTGTTTTAATTAAAGTAACACCTTGTGTTGCTCTACTTAAAATACTTATTGATTCAACTTTTATACGAATAATTGTACCTTCATTAGTTATAAGCATTAAATCTTCATTTCCATTTACAATCTTAGTTCCTACAAGATTTCCAGTTTTTTTAGTTATATTATATGTAAGTACTCCTGTACCTCCACGTTTTTGAATTCTATATTCTTCTAATTCTGTACGTTTACCAAATCCTGATTCAGTAATTGCAAGAAGTGTATTATCTTTAAGATCAGTATATGTATCCATTCCAATAACTGTATCATCTTTTAATAGTTTAATACCTATAACACCTTGTGATGATCTTCCTGTTTCACGAACATCAGTTTCTTCAAATGTTATAGCTTTACCATTTCTAGTTACTAATATTATTTTTGAGTTACCATTTGTAAGTTTAACATCTATTAATTTATCATCATCTTTTAGGTTTATTGCAATTATACCAGATTTTCTTACAGATGAATATTCTGTAAGTTTAGTCTTTTTAATCATACCTAAAGTTGTAGACATAAGTAGATAATAATCATCTTCAAATTTATTGATAGGCATAATTACTTCTACTTTTTCTTCTGAATCTAAAGGAAGTAAGTTTATAATTGCTGTACCTTTTGCTATACGGCTAGCTTCTGGAATATCATATCCCTTAAGCTGATAAACTTTACCTTTGTTTGTGAAGAATAATATATTATCATGTGTTGATGCTGTAAATAATTCTTTAACAAAATCTTCATCGCGTGTTGCCATTCCAGTTATGCCTTTTCCACCTCTATGTTGAGACTTATAAGTACTAGCAGGCATTCTTTTAATATATCCTAAATGTGTTAAAGCTATTACAGATTGTTCTTCTTTGATTAAATCTTCTAAAGAAATTTCATCTTGACTTGGAACAATTTTTGTTAATCTATCATTTCCAAATTTTTCTTGTATTTCATTTAATTCTTCTTTAATTATTTGATATTGTTTTTCATCACTTGCTAATATTGCTTTTAATTCAGCAACAATCTTTAGTAATTCATTATACTCAGCTTCGATTTTTTCGATTTGAAGTCCTGTAAGAGTTTTTAATCTCATATCTAGAATTGCTTGTGCTTGTATATCTGTTAAGTCAAAACGTTTCATTAAACGTTCTTTTGCATCATCATAAGCACTTCTTATAATTCTAATTACTTCATCAATATTTTCAATAGCTATACGTAATCCTTCTAATATATGAAGTCTTGCTTCTGCTTTTTTAAGTTCGAATTTAGATCTTCTTATAATAACTTCTTTTCTATGTGAAACAAATATTTCAATAGAATCTTTTAAAGTTAAAATTTTAGGTTGATTATTTACTAATGCAAGGTTTATAACACCAAAAGTTGATTGAAGTTGTGTATGTTTATATAATAGGTTAAGAATTAATTGTGGATTTGCATCTCTTTTTAATTCTATAGTTACACGAACAGAAGCATCTCTATCTGATTCATCTCTAATATCTGAAATACCTTCAATTTTTTTATCTTTAACAAGTTCTGCTATATTTTCTATTAATTTAGCTTTATTTACTTGATAAGGAAGAGATGAAATTATAATTCTTTGTTTAGAATTAGTTACTTGTTCAATAGATGCTTCACCACGCATTATTAATTTACCTCTTCCAGTATTATATGCTTCTTCTATTCCAGACACACCTAATATCATTGCTCCTGTAGGGAAGTCTGGTCCTTTTACATATTGCATAAGTTCTTTTATAGTAATATCTTTATTATCTATATATGCTATAGTAGCACTAATTACTTCTTTTAAGTTGTGTGGAGGTATATTTGATGCCATACCTACAGCTATACCAGAACCACCATTTACTAATAATTGTGGGATTCTAGTTGGTAATACAGTTGGTTCTACTAATCTATCATCAAAGTTTGGTCTAAAATCTACTGTTTCTTTTTCTATATCTTCAAGCATTTTTTCTGCTATTTTAGACATTCTTACTTCTGTGTAACGGTAAGCAGCTGGTGGATCACCATCTATAGATCCGAAAGTTACCATGTCCATCTATAAGAGTGTGTCTTAGTGAAAAATCTTGTGCAAATCTAACCATCGCATCATAAATAGAAGAGTCACCATGTGGGTGATAACTACCTAAAACATCACCAACAACTTTGGCTGCCTTTACATAACCTTTTGATGGTAAAATACCTTTTTCATACATTGAGTATAATATTCTTCTATGTACTGGTTTTAAACCATCTCTTGCATCTGGAAGAGCACGTGAGATTATAACACTCATTGCATAATCCATATATGATTTTTTCATTTCAGAGGCAACAGTTCTTTCTATAATTTTTTCATTTTCTACATTATTTTCATTACTCATTATTTTGCTCTCTTTCTTTTATTTCTAAGGTTATTATATAAAATTAGCATAGTATTTTCAAGGAATATAGGGTATTATTATCTTTTTTATGTTTGAGATCAGAATTATATATCACAGTATAAAATTATGTATACTGATTGTAATGAATTGTAATTATAAAAGATAAATGAGGTTAAAAAGGTTAATCAAGTTTCATTAAAGCTCCATCAGCACCTACTGCAAAATCAAATGAATTATTTTCTTTTATGAAATTATGTAATTCTTCTATTTTTTTTGTTTCGTTTATGATATTAGAGAATTTAACTAAATCTTTAGAAAGTGCAGAGATTTTCTCAGTATATTTAGTCATTTTGTCAAAATCCCTTTGATCAAGAGCATCATACCATTTTTTGTTTAAATCATTTAGGGTATCGAATTTCTGGATTTCTTTTCGCATTTGAGATTCAAGTGAATTACTAAATTCATTTAGCATTGTTGTTTTTCCAGCTTTTAATATGCCACCAATCGATTTTGGAATGATTCCAGATTTTACACCAGCGTCAATACCTTTTGATAAGCCTTTAGATACTGTTTTAATTATTCCACCCTGTTTAGTTGCGGTGTTAATTTCTTGTATATTATTGAAGTTTCCAGTAAATATGCCAGTTATTGAATTTTTAAATTTATTAACTTTTTTCATAAGAGTATTTACTCCTTCTTTAAAACCACCTTCTAATATGGAATTTTTTATATCTATAACTTGATCTTCAATTAGATCAGGTAATAATGATTTTAATCCAAGATCTACTCCAAAATTTATTGCATTTTTAAACATATTACCAATAAAATCATTTTGATTTTTGCTTATTTCATTATTTTTGATATCATTAGTTAGTTGGTTATTTAGATTTTTTTCTGAAATTAAGTCTAAATTCATATATCCTCCTTATTACTTAATATTATTTCAATTTTTTTATAGTTTTTAATTAAATTAGAAATTGGTAAATTTATTAAATCATAATCAG
>CALIMU010000121.1 GCA_938045355.1 uncultured Clostridium sp.
AATTATTTTATAATTCATCTCTTATTTTATCTAATTTTATCCTATTTTAATAATTCTATATTAAGTGGTTGTAATTTAATCTTTTGATCTTCATGTATAAATTGATGCCATGTATTTTCTAAGCTTGGTTCCATTTGTAATAAGTCATATGTAAAATATACTCTTCCTTCTAAATCTATATTATTCATAACCATAACCTTATATACTTCTGCCATATGTTTTTTATCTTCACATACAAATAATATATATGGTTTTTCATTCATTCCTTCAGTTCCTGGCTTAAATGTATCAAAGAAATTTTTATATAAGTTTAAACGTGCTAATAATTTTTCTTCCCAATTTTTTTCACGTCTTATTGCTTCAACTGCAACATCAATCCTTGTTATTCCTTGTGCAAGTGTTATAAATGCATTTGCTTTTAATTCATTTTCTTTATCTGCTACTAATACTTTTTTTATAATATCTGATTTATAACTTGAACATTTCGATTTTATTGCAAGTACTAATTGATTTGTTGCAAGTACTCTTTTCATAACTGCAACTGGTTTTGTATTATCTGTAGGTTTCCATTTTACCTTTAATTCTCTTGCTTCTAAAAGGTGTTTAGCATTTTTTTCTAAACAATAAACTTTATATGCTGCTTTTTCATCTAATGATCCAAAATAATATCTTGATAATAGTTTTGTTTTTAACATCTGGTCTAATTTTTTTACCATCTTTCTTCCATTTTCAATATGTATCCCATCCATTTCAAGTAACATATTTATTTGTCTAGATGTCATAAATTCATATTTATCAACATATTCTAATATCTTATATTCTAATTCTGTTATATGATTTCTATCTATTTTATTTGTTATTTGTACGATTGAAACATAACCTTCATATCCATCAAACTGTTTTATTTCTCCCTCTTTTATCGCAAAAGGTGATACTTTTGCCTTTATTTCACTATCTTTTACCATTTCTTCTCCTTCATATACAAATAATTTATTATATATTTGCTTATATTTGTTATAACATATCTAATTCTTTTTTTTAAGCTTATTTACAATATTTTCATCTAATTTTACATATTTTCCTTGTTTTATATTTTTTACATCTAAAAATCCTATTCTATTTCTATGTAATGCAAGTAATTTAAGCTTTACTGCAGATATCATTTTTCTTACTTGTCTATTTTTTCCTTCTTTTATAATTATACTAAATCTTGTTTCATTTTTTTCCTGAGAATATCCGAAGTATTTTTATAATACTTTTCCCTGTATTATATTTTTTATCATCTACAAATATTGTAACCCCTTTTTTTAGATTATCTAGTTTTTCATCACTTACTTTTCCTCTTACTGTTACATAATATTCTTTTTCTATATCATGTTTAGGATGTGTAAGTTCTTGTATAAGTGTTCCATCATTTGTTAAAATTATTGCTCCTGTTGTATACATATCAAGTCTTCCTGCAGTAACAATTCTTGTTTTAGTTTTTATAAGATCTACAGCTTTAGGCCTTCCGAAATTGTTCATCATTTGTGCAAATATATCCGAAGTGGTTTATTTAACAAGTAATATTCTAATTCTTCTTTTTTTAATAATTTCCCATTATATTTTATAATATCATTTTCTTCTATATTTTGACCTACAACTGCTTTTTTTTCATTTACTGTTATCTTACCCTCTCTTATATATTCTTCTGCTTTTCTTCTAGAACATAATCCTGTTTCTGCTATATATTTTTGTATTCTCATTATATTTTTTCTTCTCTTTCTATTCTAACTATTTCTTCATAATCTTTTTCTTCAAAAACCATTTTCTTATTTGTTATTGGATGATTAAACTCTAAATACTTACTTTGAAGTACTTGTCCTATTATCCCATAATTATTTTTACCATTTGAATATATATTATCACCTATTATTGGATAACCTAAATATGCCATATGTACTCTTATCTGATGTGTTCTTCCTGTTAAAAGTTCTATCTCAAGTTTAGTAATTCCGATTTTTTGCCCATATTTTCTTTACTTTTGTTATTGCTTCTTTTCCGATCTTTACTTACACACATTTTATGTCTATTTTTTAAATCTCTTGATATTGGAAGTTTAATAGTAAAAACATCATCTGTTATTTCTCCTCTTACTATGCAAACATATTTCTTTACAATATTTTTTTTCTTAAAATCTTGTATTAATTTATTCATTGCATTTTCTGTTTTTGCTATTATCATAAGACCTGTAGTATCTTTATCAAGTCTATGTACAATTCCTTTTCTTCCTTCTTCTCCTGGAAGATTATTATAATTATATTCTAAAATATCTGCAAGTGTTATATCACTTGTACCACTTCCTTTATGTACTATTAACCCTTTAGGCTTATTTATTATAATTATATCATTATCTTCATATATTAAGATTTCTTTTAAAATATTTTTATTTTTTAATATATCTTTTTTTAATTCCTGTTCT
>CALIMU010000122.1 GCA_938045355.1 uncultured Clostridium sp.
TAGTATACCACTTATATTAAAATTAAAACAAAATCAAACATTTCTTATAAGTAAATATATAAGGATAGCAAGAATGTTTGGTGAGAAAAAATTAAAATATATTCTAAAAGAATTAAATGAAATTGATGAAATGTATAAAAATGGGGATGAGAATGCAAATTATAGACTTAAGAATTTAATAGTTCTTATATAAAATGATAAAGAGTAATAATATAAGGAAAAACATACATATGATATATAAAGAAATAAGCTTATTATTAAATAAAATAGGAATAGATTTAAATAAAATAAAAATAAATAAAAATGATATAAATAATGTAAATAAAGGTGAGACTTATAAAAGTATTGAAGTAAATAAAGAAAATGAAGAAGATTTTGTTGAGTTTTCAGATATATCTTTAGATAAGGATGAAGGGGAAACAAACTACAATGATGAAAATCTTATAAATAATAATGAAGAAACATTAGAAAATGTATATTTTAAGTTAAAAACGATATATGGTGATAGAAAGTATAATATAAAACAAGAGGCAATACTTGAAAATAATATGAAAAAAGTATATAAATATATACCTATTTCTAAAATTGATGTAATGGTAACAAATCACAGTAGAAATGATAAGATAAAAGATAAACTAAGAGATGCTATGCCAATCGTTAAATATATATATTCAAAAGAATTTAAAGATTTTGATAAAGTAAGATTGGAATATCTTTTAAAAGATTATGATAATCAGAAATATGAAGAAATAGATCATTTACAAAAACAATTATTAGAAAAAGAACCATTTAAGATAATTTATGAAGAAGATATTTTTTATGAAATATATTATATGAAAGAAGAAAATAGGTATATATTACTTATCTGTACAGAAGATATAGTATTTAAAGAAATACAATATATATTACAAAAAAAGGCAGAATATTATATTAGCAGAAAAGAAGAATATATATATGCTGGAATTGTAAATTTAGAATACTCAGAAAATTTCTTATACAAGGAAGAAATAGAAGAATTGGAAGATATATTATGGTATTTTACAAAATCATGGCCAATAACATATGAATTATATAATAATAAGAATGAATATAGTATAGAAATTGTTGGAGATTTTGAAATATATAATGGATTAATATCACCATATAGGATATCTTTAAAAAATAAGAACAAAGCGGCAGAATACTTAAAGCTTGCAAAAGCATTGATGACACTTGAAAAAGATACAAACAAGTATTTAAAATTTCAAACAATAATATCAGAAAAAGATGGATTAGAATTTAAATATAATGATAATGATATTATTTTAAAAGATATACCAGATTTTTTACTTGTAAATTATGTTAAATTATATGAAGAAACAATGGTATATATTGATGAAAATATGGCTAAAGAATTAAAATTTAAAAGATTAACAGAAGAAAAATTAAAAAAAGAAGAAAAATTAAATGATTTACAAAATTATATAACAACATTTTTAGACTCAAAGAAGACATTTTTTGGTAAGTTTAGATATTTTTTAGGAAAAGATCCATTAAAACAATTAGAACAAAAAGAAAAAGAATTAGAGAATAAAAAGAAGAAAGAAGATATTTCTGAAAAAAATAATATATCTTTAGATGAGGATGAAGAAAAGAAATTAAGAGAAATAGAAAGAAAAGAAATACAAGAATTAAAAGAAAAGTTAAACTTAAAAAGAGATTTCTGTACAATAGAAGAATATATATACTTATATAAGGAATATGAAAAACAAAATAAAAAGTTGAAATCATATTTAAAAGATATTCGGAGTTCTAGAACATATAATAGAAAACTTAGATAGAAATATCAGAAATGGAATGGAATATATCAAAGAAATAAGTATAGAAAAGAAAAGTTTAATAGGATTTTTCAAATATACAAATAAAGATAGGAAAGATGCTATAACAAAACCAGAAGATGAGTATAAAGAAGAAAAATTACATAAGATATTTAATTATGATCTTGATTTTCTAAAATTTGCTGAAGATATGGATAAGAAAATAAGAAAAAATCTAGATAATGATGAAATATCAAGTATATATCTAAATATAAATGGGATGATTAAATATATTAATAAATACAGGGAATATAGTGAGAATAAAAATGAAAATATGGAAGAATATTATCAAGATTTAGAATTATATTTAAAAGAATTAAAAAAAATATATATTGAGATATATGGAGAAAATTCTGTAGATTATGATATATTTGGGAATAGCCAAAATTTTAAAACTACTAGATATTTAAGAGAAAGAGCATTTAGAGAAGAAGATAGAGAACTATATAAAGAAATGAAATTCAGGAAAAATA
>CALIMU010000123.1 GCA_938045355.1 uncultured Clostridium sp.
ATTCAACTATTACAAATTATAGGTTAATATATATTGACCTATTTAACCTATAATTTACCTTTACACCTAAAACATAAAATAAGTCTATTCTTTCTTATTTTTTAAATATTACACTATATTACATTCTTTTTTATTTACTAATATTTTTGTAATATATATATCATTATTCTTTCTATTTAAGTTATATTATATATATATAATATAGAAAGGAGAAATATTTTGAAAGATTATAATTATAAATTGCTCAAAAATACCAAGATAGATAGAAAAAAAGGTATAACATTACTTGCTCTTGTTATAACCATAGTAATCATGTTACTTTTAGCTGCAATAGCAATACAAATGGCCATTGGAGATAATCGGACTTATTAAAAAAGCAGAAAAAGCAGAGAAAGATAAAGTTTATTCAGAATTGATGGACACATCTAAAACTGAAGTAACTTCTCTTGCGATGGATAAAACTATCGATAATTCTGCGCCTTTTAATTTTGACGATATCTACACTAGGCCTTTTTTTATTAATAATTATGCTATTGTAGATGGAAATATTGTTGATAAAAAAACTAATAAACCAATTATATCAAAAGTAGATTATGAAAACTTATTAAGGCCAACATTTCCACGGTAGTGGATCAGGTGGATCTGGTAGTTCTGGAGGTTCTGGCGGACGGACGGTGGTTCTATTACTCCTCCATCTACTCAAACATCACAAAATCCAAAAGTATTTACATTAACAGCTGGAGATAATTATGTTTCTGGTAGTGGAGTTGCTAATTCAACAATTAATGTAACTTTACCTAATTCAACTGTTTTAACTACAACTGTTGATTCAGCTAACAATTGGATAATTCCACTTAAACCTAGACTTAATCAAGGTGATATTATTAAAACAACTCAAACTGAAACTCGGTAAAGATGAAAGTGATATTGTAACAACAACTGTACTTGCTAGACAAACACAAGTAGTTGGTGGTGCAAACTTAACATTTAGAGTAAATACAAGCACAAATATTCGTGTATATGTATTAAATGATCCTGCAACACCAACAACAACATTTAATATAATGGGAGGAAATTTTAGATCTCCAACAATAGGTAGTGGTCATTCTTCTACAGGATATTATTCAGATGGGGTTATTTTCACCTTAGGTCCAGGAAGTAATCTTAAATGTATGGTTGGTGGATCTGTATCTAGAATTATAATGGTACCACTTGATCCATCTGAAACTCTTACTGATAGTAAAGCACAACTTACTATTGAATCTTTTGGTGATATTCAAGGAAACTTAGAAATTGAAGGTGTAACTAATGTAGAATGTGGAGATCCTACATCTTCAACTGGAAAAGGAAGAGTTACTATGAAATATCTAGATGGTAGATTTAAAATATATAATTTTGAAAATTAAAATAATTTTATAAATAAAGAACATGTTCTAAAAACATGTTCTTTTCATTTTCTTTTAAAAGATAAATTACTTCCTTTTACTCTACCTCTAATATAACAGGAAGATGATCACTATATCTCAAATCAAGTGAATAACATCTTCTTAATTTTTCTTTCAATATATTACTACACATAATATAATCAAACCTAAATCTCCATCCATGATTATCATTTTCAGTTCGTGCTTTATATGAACGCCATGTATATTGTATCTGGTTTTGATTTAATTCTCTAAATGTATCTACGAAACCTATTTCTAATATTTCATCTATTATCCTTCTCTCTTCTAGCAAAAAGCCAGATTTTTTCGAAGTTTCCTTTGGTTTATTAACATCTATTTCATTATGTGCAATATTAACATCACAACATAGAAATATTTTTTTATTATTTTTCAATAATTCCTGCATCGAATTTTTTAAATCTTCTAAAAAATTCTTTTTATATTCTAATCTTTTAGAACCATTTGGAACATATGAATTTATTATAACATATTCATCAAACATAGTTATAATTGTCCTACCTTCGATATCTTTTTTATCGTTGATTAATCCTAGCATTACATTTATAGGCTTTATCTTACTTAATGTAACAGTTCCTGAATATCCTTTTTTTTCGCCACAATTAAAAGTTATATTATAACTTTTTCTAAATTCTTTTAAAATTTCTTCACACACCTTTTGTTCTGCTCTTACTTCCTGCAAACAAATTATATCTGCATCCTCCTGTTTTAGCCAATCCAATACATTTAATCTAGTTGCTGCTCTTAACCCATTCAAATTATAACTTATAATCTTCATTTTTTAGAAACTTCTTTCTAAAGTATATTATCATACTCTTCTAATATTTTCATGTATGTGATGTAATAATTTAACTTTTTTCTCTCTTTATATTTTTATATCTAATAATAACTCATACTAAATAAATGAATGAATGAATTACTGAATAAATAATTAGCTAATTTATTAATTTATTCTAAACATATAATTACTTCTCCTAATAGATCTATTCTATATATTTTACCTTTCTCTTTATTTTTATCTTTCTTATTTTTCTTCTTCCTCTCATCTTCATTACGCAGTGCATAACATAATAAAAAACATAACATCAATAATTATTCTTTTATTTCTTTATCTTCTAAATCTTGACTAAATCTTAATAAATATCCATTAGGATCCTGTACTAAAAATTCTCGACATCCCATTAAAATATTATCTTTTCTATACCAATGATCTTCTAGTTCTACGAAAATTTTATAATTTTCTTTTTTCAATCTTGTATATATTTCATCTATATTTGTTGTATCAAATTGAAAATTTATTCCTACCCCTAATGGATATTCTAATCTCCCAGTGTTCCATTTATTATTTTCAAAATCTATCTCTTGTATCATTATTTGTACATTTTCAAATTGTAAAAATGCAAATTTATCTTCTTTCCTATCATATACAATATCAAATCCAATTAAATTAACATAAAATCTTAAGCTTTCTTTTAAATTAAAAACATCAAATTCAGGTACTATTTGATTCCACTCCATTCCCTTTACTCCCTTCTTTTATAGATTTTATTACCTTTTATGTATAAATTCAATAACTAACGTTAATTTAGTTTTTTTTAATTGTAGGTTTGTCAAACATATGAGACACTCCCTTATGTTAAAAGACTTTATAACCATTTTATTATATTTCTTATTTCTTCCTCTGTATGCTGATTAGGATGACTATGTGGGTGTCTTGATTTATCTAAAAGCGATTTATTTGTACCATCAAACTTTCTTTATCCATCTATATATTGTTGCTCTACTTACATTAAATTCTTCTAATGCTTTTGGTACACCTTTATATTTTTATATCTCATAATATCTCATAATAAACGAATGTATAATTTATTTATTCTAAACATATAACTACTTCTCCTAATAGATCTGTTCTATATATTTTACCTTTCTCCTTATTTTTATCTTTTTTATTTTTCTTATCATTTTCATATTGTTTTTCTATATATGTATTAATCCTATCTATTGTTTCTTTACTTGGATGTCTAAACATATTATTTACACCGACATGATATAACAAAATATTTACACTTAATATTATTCAAAAATATATCTGTAGTTGAACTCCTAGAACCATGATGTGCTACTTTTAAATAATCTATATGAATTCCTTCAATCCTTTTTATAATCTGTTCTTCTGCAATCTTTTCAATATCACCAGTATATAATATTTTCTTATTACCTATAGTTGCTAAAAAGACTAATGAATTATTATTTAATATATTTTTAGTTATAT
>CALIMU010000124.1 GCA_938045355.1 uncultured Clostridium sp.
TATTATATAACACATTATTTTATTTATTCAATATATATTATTTTTCTTTACATTATTATAATATTTAAATCATTATTTTTTAATTTTTTATTTTATTTTGTTTTCTTTTTTCTTCTCTTTCTATATGCATTTTTAGATATTTACCTGTATATGAATTTTCTTCTTTCATTATCTTCTCAGGTGTTCCTTTTGCAATAATAGTTCCACCTGCTTCTCCACCTTCTTTTCCAAGATCTATTATATAGTCTGCTGTTTTTATAAGGTCTAGATTATGTTCAATTATAACTGCTGTATTTCCTGCATCTACAAGTCTATTTAATATTTCTATTAATTTTGCAATATCATCTATATGCAGTCCTGTTGTTGGTTCATCTAATACATATAATGTTTTTCCTGTTGACCTTTTAGAAAGTTCTGTTGCAAGTTTGATTCTTTGTGCTTCTCCGTCCGTGATAATGTTGTTGATGATTGTCCGAAGTTTAATATATCCGAAGTCCTACTTCTTCTAATACTTTAAGCTTATTTTTTATCTTAGGTACATGTTCAAAAAGTATTAATGCATCTGTTACTGTCATATCAAGTACATCTGCTATTGTATTCCCCTTATATCTTACTTCTAATGTTTCATAATTATATCTTTTTCCTTGACAAACATCACATGGTACATATACATCTGGTAAGAAATGCATTTCTATTTTTTTAACACCATCTCCTGAACAACTTTCACATCTACCTCCTGGTACATTAAATGAAAATCTACCTTTAGCATATCCTCTCATTTTAGCTTCATTTGTTGATGCAAATATATCTCTTATATCATCAAATACACCTGTATATGTAGCAGGGTTTGATCTTGGTGTTCTTCCTATTGGTGATTGATCAATCCCTATTATTTTATCTATATTTGATATCCCAGTTATTTTCAGACATTTACCTACATTCATAAATGTTTTGTTTATCTCTTTATATATTCCCTTATACATAACTTCGTTTATAAGGGATGATTTTCCGTGAGCCTGATACTCCTGTTACACATACCATCTTTCCGAAGAGGTATATCTACAGATACATCTTTTAGATTATTTTCTTTTGCTCCAATTATAGATATTTTCTTTCCATTACCTTTTCTTCTCTTTTTAGGAACTTCTATTTCTTTTTCCCCAGATAGATATTTACCTGTAATACTTTTTTCATTTTTCATTATTTCATCAATAGTTCCTTCTGCCACTAAATAACCACCATTTCTTCCTGCAACAGGTCCTATATCTAAAATATAATCTGCTTCTCTCATTGTATCTTCATCATGTTCTACAACTATAACAGTATTTCCGAAGATTCCTTAATTTTTTCAAAGTTCCGAAGAAGTTTATCATTATCCCTTTGATGTAGTCCGAATACTTGGTTCATCTAATATATATAATACTCCTGTAAGTCCTGAACCTATTTGTGTCGCAAGTCTTATTCTTTGTGCTTCTCCGTCCTGATAATGTTCCGTGCCTGTCTTGCTAGACTTAAATATCCGAAGTCCTACATCTAATAAGAATGTTAATCTTTTATTTAGTTCTTTTAATATTTCTTCTGAAATTATCTTTTCTGTTTCTGTTAATTTAAGTTCTCTTAAATATTTAAGTATATTTATAATACTTAATGTTGTAAGTTCATATATATTTTTATCACCCACAAATATATTTAAAACTTCTTTTTTTAATCTTTTCCCTTCACATACATGACATGGCATTTGTCTCATATACATTTCATAAAAGCGTCTTGCACCTTCTGATTTTGTTTCATTATGTCTTCTTTCAAGTATTGGTATTACACCTTCAAAAGGTTGTTCAAATTTCCTTGTTCCTCTTGCATTTGAATATTCAAACTCTATTATATCCTCACCTGTCCCATATAATATCTTATTTACAAAATCTTCAGGTAAATTCTTAATTTTTACTCCTTTTATCTTAACATTATAATGTTTAGCTACACTTTCAAAATACATTTTTGCTACAGTATCATTTTTCATCATTGTACTTGCTCCAAATGCTTTTACTCCATCATATAATGTTTTTTCTTTATCTGGTATTATCATTTCAGGATCTATTTTTAAAAGATGTCCTATTCCTAAACAACTTTCACATGCTCCTTGTGGTGCATTAAATGAAAATAATCTTGGTGTTATATCAGTATACTCTCCTCCGATGTTCTGGACATGCATAATTTCCGACTAAATTTATATTTTTCTTTCATATCATCTATAACAACATTATTATTTGCATGTTTCATCGCTATTTCTATTGATTCTGCAAGTCTTGTACGTATTCCTTCTTTTATAACAAGTCTATCTACAACTATATCAATATTATGTTTCTTATTCTTATCTAAAGATATCTCATCAAAAGATAGGTCTTTTAATTCTCCATCTATTATAGCTCTTACAAATCCCATCTTTTGTATATTTTCTAGAGTTTTTTTATGTTCTCCTTTTTCATCTCTTATTATTGGTGAAAGTATTTGTATTCTTTTCCCTTCTTCAAAATTTAATACTTTTTCTACAATTTGATCAACAGATTGTTTTTCGATTGGTCTTGAACATATTGGACAATACATTTTCCCTATTCTTGCATATAATAATCTTAAATAATCATATATTTCTGTTACGGTTCCAACTGTTGATCTTGGATTATTTGATGTTGTTTTTTGTTCTATCGCAATAGATGGTGAAAGTCCTTCAATATTTCTTACATTAGGCTTTTCCATTGTTCCTAAAAATTGTCTTGCATATGCTGATAAACTTTCTATATATCTTCTTTGTCCTTCTGCATATATTGTATCAAATGCAAGTGATGACTTTCCGTGAGCCTGATACTCCTGTTATAACAACTAAAGAATTTTTAGGGATATCAACATCAATATCTTTTAAATTATGTTCTTTTGCTCCTCTTATTTTTATATATTCCATTTTATTATTATTCCCCATTCTTTTTTATCTCTCAAATTTAATATATTTATATATATGAACTAATAATGCTATAATTGTTCCTAATAGGATTATATTTCTAAATATATTTTCATCTTTTTCAGTATCTTTTAATATTTTTTTATCTTCTTCTTTTTTTTGTTCTCTTTCTTTATCACTTTCTTGATTGTTCTTTTCTTCTTTTAATTTATTATTATCATTATTTAAACCATCAAATATTTCATTTATATCTTTTGAAGTTATTATAATATTTTCTTCTTGTACTTCATTTGATGTAAGATTTTCTGTATTTCCATTTTCCCCATTATTCTTTTTAGCATTTATATTTCTATCTATATTAGTATCTGAAACTTTCCCTTCTATATTATTATTAATACTTTCAGAGCCATCATTTATAGAGTTTCCATTTTTTCCAACTTCTATTATCACTTTTTTTACTGTAGATGAATATTTATCAACTATCTTGCTTGTTGTAGTATAATTATAATATATACTCATCTCTGTTGTTCCTTTTGATATTCCCTTAATTTCTATAAAAACTTTATTTGGTGAACTTTCAGATGTATATGTTTTCATCACAGATATATTTGAATTATTTTTTTTAATTTTATCTATTTGTAATATATATTTTCTATCTATTGTATATACTAATTCTTTTTGTTCTCCTACATCTAATCCTACTTTTGTATCTCCTACTATATCTTTTTCTTCAGCACCATATATTATCATATTAAAACTAAATAATATGTATAACACTATGAATATGAAAATAAGCACAATATGTGCTTTTTTCCTATGTATTCTATTAAATTTATAATATTCAATATTCTTCAAATTATTTTGCATATACTACTACTCTTTTTCCTTCTTCTGCATTTGTTATCAATGTTAATTCTTTTTTGTTTTTATCTTCTATTTTTTCTATATCATCAGAATTAACTTTTTTTACACTAATTATTTCATAATTATATTCTTTATCATTTACTACAAGTGTTATCTTTTCACCTTTTTTTAATCCTTCCAAATTTGAAAGTCTTCCTTCTACATTTTGTGATGCTATTACTAAATGTTGTTTATTAGGTTCTATATTTGTTCTTGTCCCTAATAATACTACACTTTCAGATATTTTTTTTGCATTATTTATAACATTATATTCTTTACCTGCTATTTTAAGCTTTATATTATATTTTGCTTCCCCTTCAGTAATTGTTGTTCCATTATTTATGTTATTATCTTGCTTATTTTTCTCTTCTTTTTTTCCATCTAATAATAATACTTTTTCTACTGGTATAAATGTGAAATATTTTAGAATTCCTGGATTTTTAACACGTATTATCGCATATGATACAACTATTATAAGTATTAAAACTTCTAATATCATTAATGACATATATAATATATTTCTTTTTTCATGTACAATTTTTGTATCTTCATCATGTATATTTTCTAATACTTCTTTTTTAGTTAAAATTGGTTTACCTTCAAGGTCTATATTGTCAATATTTGTACCATATTCTAATTCTTTAGAATCAATTCCTATTTTTTTTGCTTCATCTTTATCTATTGCAACTTCACTTTCATCTAATAAAAGATTTGATAATACTGTTTCTTCTTTAACAACTTTATCATTATTTAAATCTGTGTTATATCTTTCTATATTATTCCTATCTCTATCTCTATTATGTTCTCTTCTAGAAGATACATTTTTTCCATATTCTATTTTATTACTATTCATGCTAAAAAAATCTTCTAATGCTTTTTTTTGTTTGTCAGAAACTTCAAACTTTCTTGCATAAATACTATTATTATTGTTGTTACTACTATTAATACTATTACTAGTTAAATCTGTATTATCTTGATTTTCAATATTTTTTTCTTCAATATCTTTTACAATATTTACATCATTTAAATCATTTGATTTTTCTTTTTTAAAACTAAAAGAACTATTATTTTCTTTTTTTTCAAATTTTTCTGCTATTTTTCTAAGAATTTCGCTATTTTCTGCTCTTCTTTTTCTTCTTTCTTCAAAATCATCTTCTGATATTTTATCTCTTCTACGATTTCTCATATACACTTTTTCCCTCTTTAATCCTTAAATATTAAATTTTATAAATATATA
>CALIMU010000125.1 GCA_938045355.1 uncultured Clostridium sp.
TAAAAAAAGAGTTTACATAAAACGTTAAAAGTTGTATAATATATACAAGAAAACATTTTTATATAAAATAAATTTATTTTAAGGGGATGAAAAAATGAGAATATTAAGTTTAAAGAACTCTACTTTTTTATATAGAAGAAGCAAGAATAAAACCTTGGTGGTGATACTACCATGTTATTATATTGAAAATGTACAAGAAGTAAAAAAAAGATTTAAAATAAAAAACAAATATGATGTGATTCATATTTGTTTTAATAGGAACTTTGACTTTGGTTATTTAATTAAAGAGATTGAAAATGTAATATTAAAAATAAGCGGGCTTTATAATAAGACAATTATAATCGGCTATAGTAAAGGAGGGATAGTATTAAATTATCTGAATTTATATTCAGATAAAATTAAAAAGATTTGTGGTTCTACCCCCTACAAAGGAGTATGGTATACTCCAAAAGAAGCATTTTATAATCGGGTTAAAAATCCGATTATAAGAAAAATATACAGTAAATTCATTGACAATGATTTTTCTGATACAATGATAGGAGAGAATAATCCTATCATAAAAAAGATGAAAATAAACAAAAATATTACTAGAAATTATGTAATATTTTTAAGCAAAAAGGAGATTTTAAAATCAATAAAAAATAGAGATATAGAAACAATAGCCTTAGCTATTGTTGATAAATTGATAGGAATAAAGGGAGATGGGATGATCCCTAAAGAATCTCAAGAAATTAATGAAAATGTGTATATTGAAGGAAGCCATGCAAATGGCTTCCAAAAGATAATGAAAGATTTGGAAAAAAAAGGACACCTTTAAAGAGGTGTCTTTCTTTTGGCTGGGCTGGTAAGATTCGAACTTACGCATGTCAGAGTCAAAGTCTGATGCCTTACCGCTTGGCTACAGCCCAAAATGGTGTGGTAGGAGGGATTCGAACCCTCGATCTTCAGTGCCACAAACTGACGCGTTAACCAGCTACGCTACTACCACCATGTACTTATATATTTTACATATTTTTAATTCCTTTGTCAATTATTTTATTGAAAAATGTATAATATTTATGATATATTTTAGTAAGAAAAGTTTAATTTTAAGGTTGAGAGAAACAGATATGAAAAAGATATTAAAAACAATTTTATCGATTATATTAGGAATTGTATTACTTGCTATAATTGCGGTAATGGCATATTTAGGAATAATATATAATGAAGTAAATAATGAAGTTAAAGCAGGTAAAATTGAACAAATAGTTGATGGTATAAGAAGTAGAGCAACATATGTAAAGAAAGAAAAGATTGATAAATTGTATTTGAAGGCAGTTGTAGCTGCAGAAGATAGAAGGTTCTATAATCATGGTGCAATAGATATTATTGGATTTTCAAGAGCAATGTATAATAATATAATTAGTTTAAAATTAAAAGAAGGTGGAAGTTCAATAACACAACAAGTTTCTAAAAATATATTTTTAGATCAAAGGACAGAGATAAATAGGAAAATTAAAGAATTATTTTATTCAATAGAACTTGAAAAAAAATATAGTAAAGATGAAATTTTAGAGATATATGTAAATACATCATATTTTGGAGCAGGATATTATGGGATAGGACCTGCAACTCAAGGATATTATGGAAAAACACCAGAAAAATTAAGCTTAAACGAAGCAGCATTTTTAGCAGGAGTACCAAATGCACCAAGTGCATATAATCCATATGAACATTATGAACTCGCAGTACAAAGAAGAAATATTGTTTTAAGGAAGATGGTATATAATGGGGATATAACACAAGAAGAGGCTATAATTGTATATAATGAAAGGTTAAATGTTAAGGATAAAAAATAATGATTAGTATTGAAGAAACAAAAAAGGTAGCAGAACTTGCTAAGTTAGAATTTGATGAAAAAGGCTTAGAAAAAATGTCTAAAGAACTTTCAAATATTTTAGGATATATGGAAATTTTAAATGATATAGATACAGACAATGTTATTGTAAATGAAATTATGAGTAGTAATATTAACTGTATAAGAGAAGATAAAGTAGAAAAATTTGAAAATACAAAAGGTATATTAGAAAATGCAAAAACAATAGGTGATATGATAAATGTACCAAGTATAAATAATAATGAAGAGTAGGAAAAGATGGAAAAAGAAGAGATTTTAAAATTAAGTGTAAGAGATTTAGAAAAATTAGTTGAAGATGGAGAAATAACTAAAAAAGAAATATATCAAATTTATTTAGAAAATATACAAAAAGAAGATCGGAAAAATAGGAGCATACTTATCAGTAAGTGATGTTATAGAAGATAAGATACCAATAGCTATAAAAGATAATATAAATGTAATTGGTACAAAAACAACATCTGCAAGTAAGATATTAGAAAATTATGTATCACCATATGATGCAACAATAATTAAATATATCAAAGAAGCAGGATATCGGAATAATTGGTAAGGTAAATATGGATGAATTTGCATTTGGTGTATCTACAGAATATTCAGCATACAAGATTACAAGTAATCCAATTAATTTAGATAGAGTACCAGGTGGATCATCAGGAGGAAGTGCTGCAGCAGTAGCTGGAAATATGGCACCATGGTCAATTGGTTCAGATACTGGTGGATCTGTAAGACAACCTGCAAATTATTGTGGAGTAGTAGGATTAAAGCCAAGTTATGGAACAGTATCAAGATATGGTATAACTTCATTTGGTTCAAGTTTAGATCAAGCAGGTACAATTACAAGAACAGTAGAAGATGCAGCAAAACTTTTAAATATAATTTCTGGTAAAAAATATTATATGGAAAATCGGAAAATCATTAGAAGATATGGATTCAACATGTGTAAATCCTAAAGATTTAAAAGATTTTGAAGATAAATTAAATGATGATATATCAGGTAAGAAAATAGCAATAATAGATAATTTCTTAAAAGATGAAATGCAACAAGAAGTAAGAGATGCTATAACAAATAGTATTAAAGCTTTAGAAAAAAAAGGAGCTATTTTAGAAAGAATAGAATTTCCATATGGTAAAGAAGCAATATCTGTATATCATATTATAAGTGCAGCAGAAGCAAGTTCAAACTTATCAAGATATGATGGTGTAAGATATGGACAAAGAGTAGAAAATCCTAAAAATATGGATGAACTTTTTAAAAAGACTAGAACATTAGGATTTGGAAGAGAAGCGAAAAGAAGAATAATGCTTGGTACATATGTATTAGCAGCAGGATATTATGATGCATATTACAAAAAAGCATTAAAAGTAAGACAAATAATAATAGAAAAAATGAATGAAATATTTGCAAAATATGATGCTATATTAATGCCTGTTACTATAAAAACAGCACCTAAAAAAGGATATATAGAACAAAATCAAGAAGAAACATTCTATTCAGATATATATACATGTCTTGCAAATATAACAGGAATACCTGCAATATCAGTACCAGTTTCAAAAGATAATGAAAATATGCCAATAGGTATACAATTATTATGTAATAGATATGAAGATGATAAACTTCTTAATATTGCAAATATATTATTTAAAGAAATGAATTAACAGAAAAAATATAAAAGAGAGAAAATTAATATGAATAATAATATGGATTTTTTTGAAGGACTTGATTTAAAAGATGAAGTTAAAAATAGTAGCAAATATGATATAGAAATAGATGGTATGAAGAAAACAGATATAAAAAAATTATTAAAAAGTTTAAGAAAAGAAGAAGAATACCATTCAGACCTATATTATAATAAGAATACAAATGAAATATCAGATTATGAATATGATAAATTAAAAAGAAAAATATTAGAAATAGAAGAAAAATACCCAGAACTTGTTGATAAAAAAGGAGTTAGAAATAGAGTTGGAGGCCGGAAAGGTCTCTAACTTATTTACTAAAGTAAAACATGAAATACCACTTAAGAGTTTACAAGATGTATTTTCATATGGGGAAATATATGATTTTGAAAAAAGAACAAGAAAAGGTTTGAATTTTGAAATTAATGAAGAAGATGATGAAACATTTAAGAAAAATTCTATAAAAAGAAATGATATAGAATATGTTGTTGAAACAAAAATAGATGGATTATCAATTGCACTTGAGTATAATAATGGAAAACTTGTTAGTGGTGTAACAAGAGGGGACCGGAGAAGTTCGGAGAAGATGTAACAGCAAATATAGTACATATTAAGGATATACCACATGAAATATCATATGATAAAAAACTTATAGTAAGAGGTGAAATATATTTACCATATAAGGAGTTTGAAGAATTAAATTCAAGAAATGAAGAACAAGGTAAAAAACTTTTTGCAAATCCAAGAAATGCAGCATCTCGGAACACTTAGACAAAAAAAGGCAGAAGTTGTAGCAGAAAGAAAACTACATATATTTATTTTTAATCTTCAATATGCAGATGATAAATTTAAAACACATAGTGAAACATTAGATTTTTTAGAAGGATTAAATTTTACAGTAAATCCATATAGGAAAGTTGTAAGTAGTATGTCAGATGCTATAACAAAGATTGAAGAAATAGGAAGTATGCGACAAGACTTGTCATTTGGGATAGATGGTGCTGTTATAAAAGTAAATGATTTAGAATATAGGGAAATACTTGGAACAACAGAAAAATATCCTAAATGGGCTGTTGCATATAAGTATCCACCACAACAAGTAGAAACAATTATTGAAAAAATAGAATTAAATGTTCGGAAGAACAGGGGTTATAACTCCACTTGCAGTATTTAAAGAAGGTAAAATAGTAGATGGTTCTAGAATATCTAAAGCAACACTAAATAATGCAGATATTATTAGAAAAAAAGATATAAGAATTGGAGATACTGTAATAATACAAAAAGCAGGAGATGTTATACCAGAAGTTGTAAGAGCATTAGAAGAAAAAAGAACTGGAAAAGAAATAATATTTAAAATGCCAGAAAACTGTCCTGTATGTAATAGCAGGCTTGTAAAAGAACAAGTAGATTACAAATGTGTAAATGAAGAATGTCCTGCAATAAAAATGCAAAAAATAATATATTTTGCATCTAAAAATTGTATGAATATAGAGGGGCTTCGGAGAAAATATAATAAGAGATTTAATTGATCTTAAACTTATAGAAAATATAACAGACATATATGATTTAAAATTAGAAGATTTAACTAAAATAAAAGAAAAGAGAAATAAAGAAAAGAAAACAAAAGCGGGTAAAAGTACTAAGTTTGAAGAAAATATATTAAAAGCAATAGAAAAAAGTAAAGAAAATTCTTTAAATAGGGTATTAGTATCTTTAGGAATACAAGGAGTTCGGAGTAAACCAAAGTAAAGAAATTGTTAGAAATGAAAATTTTAATTCTATAGAAAAAATAATGGAAAGTGATGAAGAAGCATTAAAACAAATAGATGGTATAGGTGATATTGTAGCAAGTAATATATATAGTTTCTTTAGAAAAGAAAAAAATAGGGATATAATATTAAAATTAAAAGAACATGGAATAAGAATGGAAGTACAAGAAGAAAAAGAAAATGCAGAAGATATAGAAATAGTGTCAGATATATTTAAAGATAAAATATTTGTACTTACAGGTAATTTTAGTAAACCTAAAAAAGAGATAGAAAAAGAAATAATAGCAAATGGTGGAATAGTAAAATCAAGTATAACAAAAGATACAAATATTGTAATATATGAAAAAGAAACAAGTAGTAAATATAAGAAGGCAGAAAAACTTGGTATAGAAAGAATAACAGAAGAAGAGTATAATAATATGCTTGGAAAATAAGTAATGAGTTAATGATTAAAATATATTTTTAATAAAGAGTACATAGATTAAAAAATGTACTCTTTTAAGTTTATTTTATTTTTTGTAAAAAAGGTAGAAAAAAAGAATTGTATATAGTAAATTATAATATAAGTTATGCTTAAAATTGTAATAGTAAGGAGATTTAACTTGAGAAGTAAATTAAAAGAAAGAAAAGGTTTTTTAACAGTATATGCAGTAATATCTATGTTAATGATAATAATTATATTAGGTGTTATAAGTTTTAATGTACATAATAAATATATGACAATATTAAAGCTTCAGACAACAAAAAAAGAGAAAAAAGTAGATAAAAATATAGAAGAACCAAAAAAAGTATATATATCAGATATAACAGAATTTGATAGAATGTTTAAAACAAATCAAGGTAATGTTACACCAGAAACTATTACAAGATATAGAGAGCTACAAAGAAAAGAAAATAATATATTTTATTCTTATAGAATGGGAGGAAATATAACATTATTAGTAGATCAAGATGCAAATAATTTTGGTAGAAAATATGTGTTAGAATTTGCTACACAACAAAAATTAAATGAAATAATAAGTAGTTTTACAGCAAATTTTTGGAATTATGATGCTGCAGAAATGACAGAGTTTACTAGAGAATAAAATAAGAATTACAAAATAATAGATATAATGAATTATAATTATTTTAAACATAATACAAAAGAAAAATAAAAAATATACGGAGGAGAAATGTACATATTTAATAGATTAACAGTGGTTCCTAAATTACCAGAAAGAATAAAAGGAATACAAGAAATAGCAGAAAATTTATGGTGGTGTTGGAATACAGAAAGTTTAAAATTATTTAAAAAGATAGATAAAGAACTTTGGGAAAGATTAGAAAAAAATCCAATTAAATTTTTAAAACAAATTTCACAAACTAAACTTGAAGAAGTAGCAAAAGATGAAGAGTTTTTAAGAGAATATAATAAGGTATATTTAGATTTCAAAGGATATATGGAAAATAATAATACATATTATATGAATAATTATGAAAAATATAAAAATAAATGTATTGCATATTTTTCAGCAGAATATGGTTTAGATGAAACAATGCCATTATATTCAGGAGGTCTTGGTATATTATCAGGTGATCATCTAAAATCTGCAAGTGATCTTGGAATACCACTTGTAGGTATAGGTTTAATGTATAAAGAAGGATATTTCAATCAAAAGATTGATGGAAGAGGAAATCAACTTACATTATTTGCAAAATCAGATTTAGATAATATGCCTATAAAAAAGGTTAAAGATGAAAAAGGAAGAGATCTTGCCATATATATAGATATTGAAAATAATAAGGTAATGCTTAAAGTATGGGTAATAAATGTAGGTAGAGTAAAATTATATCTTTTAGATTCTGATACTGAAGAAAATAGTAGTAAATATAGGGAACTTTCATATAGATTATATGGTGGTGGAAGAGAAATGAGATTAATGCAAGAAATGATTCTTGGAATAGGTGGAGTTAAATTATTAAAAGCATTAAATATAAGACCAAACCTATATCATATGAATGAAGGACATTCAGCATTTTTGATTATAGAACTTATAGAACAAATAATGAAAGAAAAACAAGTTTCATTTGAAGTTGCAAAAGAATTTGTAAAAACAATGACAGCAGTAACAGTACATACACCAGTACCAGCAGGTAATGAAATATTTGATATTGAGTTAATAGAAAAAATGTTTGATGGTAAATGGGATGATCTTGGAATTTCTAAAGATACTTTCTTAAGTTTGGGAATGACACCAAATGATAATTATAAAAAAGCATTTAATATGGGAGTATTTGCACTTAAAATAGCAGGTAAGAAAAATGGGGTAAGTAAACTTCACCGGAGATGTTTCTAAAGAATTATTTACAGAAATATGGCCAAATACTGCAGATGATGAATCTCCAATCACATATGTAACAAATGGTGTACATACATGTACATGGCTTGCACCAGGTATAAAGAAAATGTATAACAATTACTTAATACCATATTGGCAAGATAGGATATATGATAATAATGTATGGAAAAATATATATAATATTCCAAATGATGTTTTATGGAACACACATTTAACATATAAGAAAAAATTAATAGAAGAAATAAATAAAAATGTTAGAAGAAGAATGAGTGAAAATGGTGCTACATATGATGAAATAGTAGAAACAGTTGGTAAAATAAATGAAAATGATCTAATAATTGGATTTGCTAGAAGATTTGCAACATATAAGAGAGCAACAATAATATTTGAAGATTTAGAAAGACTAACACAACTTTTAAATGATGAAAAAAGACCAGTAAAACTTGTATTTGCAGGAAAGGCACATCCTGCTGATGTTATGGGACAAGAACTTATAAAACGTATTGATGAAGTATCAAAAATGCCACAATTTAAAGGAAAAATAATGCTTCTTGAAAATTATAATATGGGACTTTCAAGAATGCTTGTAGCAGGTGTTGATGTATGGATGAACAATCCAAGAAGACCATATGAAGCATCTCGGAACAAGTGGACAAAAAGCTGCAATAAATGGAGCTGTAAACTTTAGTATATTAGACCGGATGGTGGGACGAAGGATATGATGGAACAAATGGATTTGCAATAGGTGATAGAAAAAGATATGCCACAGATGAAGAACAAGATAGAGTAGATAGTAATAGTCTTTATGAAATGCTTGAAAGTAAAATCATACCAACATATTATAATAAGGAAAATATAAACTCATATTCTTTAGATTGGATTAAATATATGAAAAATTCTATAGCTACAAATGCAGGAATGTATTCAACTGCTAGAATGCTTATAGATTATTTAAGAAAAATATATATGCCACTTATAGAAATAAATGATAGTAAATTTAATTCATTAGAAAAAGTCTTTGATTTCTTAAAATGGAAAAAAATGTGTTATGAAGAATGGAAAAATATCAAGATATATCAAGATACACAAGTAGGACAAGAAACTTTAGATGCAGGTGAAAATATAAAAGTAAGTATAAGAGTAGATTTAGGTAGAATAGCAGTAGAAAATGCGAAAGTAGAAGTATATATCGCAGAACTGATAGAAGACCGGTAAAATGAAATATTTGAAATCTGAAGAACTTAAGTTTACAAATAAAAATGATGATGGAACATGTACATATACAGGAGATATTACTATAAATAATGGTGGAAATTTTGTGTATACATTTAGAGTATTACCAAAACATGAAATGATTTTAGATATAGAAGATATGGATTTATCAAAATGGTATATAAAATAAAATTAATATAAGGAGTATATAAAAATGAAAGGTAAGAAGACAAATATATTTTTAGGAATATTAAATATTATTCTTGGATTGCTTCTTATTATGTATGTATGGTATATGTTACATAATAATAAACTAGAACTTACAAGACATCAAAGATTTGTTATGAATATAGAACATAATATTATATTTGGAATTAGTGTAGTAATATGTTTTATAAATTTTGTGTTTTCAATATTTAATATGAAAAAAGGATATTATTTTGTATTCTACCTTTTTTCACTTGTAGGAATTATAACATTTTTTACTCCTTCATATATCTATCCTATATTTACAATAATTTCAGGAATTTTGATAATAAGAACATTATCAAAAAATAATTATATTGAAAAAGATAATTTTTTTGCAAGTACAATAATAATTATCATGATGGGGATAATAGGATTGTCTGCAATATCATTATCACAATATAAAAAGATAGCTGAATATATAAAGAAAAGAGAAGATATTAATTTAACAGCATATAATCCAGAATATTTTAAATATGTAGAAGAAATACCAGATAAAAGTATATATATAAATGTGAAATTAAATGGTAAATATGGATATATTAATAAATCTGGAGAAACAAAAATAGATTTTAAATATGATTATGCAACACCATTTTATAAAATAAGAGCATATGATAAAATATTTGAACTTGCAGCTGTTTCAACTAAAAATACAACAGATGTAATTATGAAAAATGAAAGAAAAGTAATGTCATATAATTCAGAATATGCAAATGAAGATCATGAAGGGAAAAGAGATGAGTTTGTAAAAATTTTAAAAGATGTGATAGGAGAGAAGAATCCAGAATTAGAGGTAAGTAATAAATATAATGGATTTGCTACTAGAAATATATATGAAGATACAAAAAATAGTAATGAAAAAAGATATCAATTTACAGATAAATATGATGTTTTAATTCAAAAATCAGAAATAACAGAAAAAGAAATATATACATTAGTTACTAAAAGAGACTTATTAAAAAATAGTAAAAGTAAAGGTGATTATATAAAATTAAATGCAGAACAACTTATACATGATGATAATTATCTTTATGTATATAATAATGGATTTTTACCATATTTTTCACCAAGTAAAAAAGAACAAGGTTGGTTTAATTTACAAGGTAAAAAATATACATTAAATAATAATGTACAAATAGAAGTTTTTGAAGATAAAAGACTTGCTATAAAAAGGAAGCCTAGAAAAATAACATATTTTGCAAGTAATGAAGATGAAGATTTAAAAGCAATTTCACCTATATATAAAGAAGTGATACCAGATGGAGATAATTATATTGTTAAAAATATGAATGAAAAATGGCAAATTGTTGATAAGAATTTTCAACCAAGAACAAAACTAGAATATGATATTTTTATTTCAACATTGATAACAGAAGGTATATATATATTTGCAAATATTGATAATGGAATAGAAATAGATGATTATGGATATGCAAAATTAAGATATACAATGATTGATAGAAATTTAAATGTTATAGGTACAAATTTAGAGGAAATGTATAATTTTAATATTAAATATTTAAATAGAAATAGTGATGAAGAATATAGAAGATATATAGAGAAATTGAAAGATCCTAGATATCATAGAATTGTGGAAAAATTACAATAAATTTTTAAGATTAGGAGATAAACATGTTTAGACCAGAATATAGTTATATGGAAATTATAGTAGGACCAATGTTTAGTGGAAAAAGTGAAGAACTTATAAGAAGAGTAAAAAGGGCAATAATTGCAAAACAAAAAGTATTTGTTTTTAAACCTAAGATTGATAATAGGTATAGTAAGACAGATGTTGTATCACATAATGGTGAAACAATAGAAGGATATGCTGTTGAAAATTCAGAAGAAATATTAGAAATATTAAAAGATGAAAAAGATGTTAATTTAGTTGCAATAGATGAAGTACAATTTTTTGATGAAGGAATAATAGATGTAGTAGAAGAACTTGTAGATAAAGGAATAAGGGTTGCAATGTCTGGACTTGATTTAGATTTTAGAGGTGAACCATTTGATATAACAGCTAAACTTTTAGCTAAATCAGAGTTTATAACAAAACTTCAAGCAGTGTGTATGAAATGTGGAAAGCCTGCTACTAGAAGTCAAAGAATAGTAAATGGAAAACCTGCAAGTATAGATTCAGAAATAATACAAATAGGAGAAAAAGAAAGTTATGAACCTAGATGTAGAAGATGTCATGAAGTAGGAAAGAAAAAATAGGAAGGAAAATGATGAAAAAGATAGGAAATATAGTAAGGATAGCACTTGTAATAGTAGTTATAGCATTAATTTTCATGAATTTGAAAAATGGATTTGAGACAAATATAAATTATTCTGAAATGGTATCAGCAATAAAACAAGAAAAAATAAAAAAAATTAAGATAGCATCTGATAAGACATATGTAAGATATATATATAATGATAAAAATGCAAGAACAAATATACCAAATGATCAAGTATTTTTAACAGAAATCTCAGATAAAATTAAAGATGGATTTGTGATAGAACAAGAAGAATTAACATTTGTAGATAAAGTAGTTCAAAATACAGTGGTAATACTTCCAACAGCAATAGTTATTATACTTGTAATAAGCTGGATAAATATGGCTTCTATAAGAGCAAGACAAGAAATGCCAGATAAAGATATGGCAATAGGAAGAAGTAAAGCAAGACTTATAGACGAAGATGAAAATAATATTAGATTTGATAATGTTGCAGGTATTGAAGAAGAAAAGGGAGAACTAAAAGAAATAGTAGATTTCTTAAAAAATCCACAAAAATATATAGAAATGGGTGCAAGAATACCCAAAGGAGTTCTTTTAGTAGGAAGACCAGGTACACGGTAAAACACTTCTTGCAAAAGCTGTTGCAGGAGAAGTTGGAGTTCCATTTTTCATAATTTCTGGTTCAGACTTTGTTGAAATGTATTCAGGGGTTGGAGCAAAAAGAGTTAGAGAAATGTTTATAGAAGCCAAGAAAAAAGCTCCATGTATTATATTCATAGATGAAATAGATGCAGTGGGTAGACAAAGAGGTGCAGGACTTCGGATCACGGACATGATGAAAGAGAACAAACATTAAATCAATTACTTGTTGAAATGGATGGATTTGGTTCAAATGAAGGTGTTATTGTACTTGCGGCAACAAATAGACCAGACGTATTAGATTCAGCACTTCTTCGTGCAGGTAGATTTGATAGACAAATAGTTGTATCAATGCCAGATGCTAAAGCAAGAGAAGAAATACTTAAAGTACATAGTAAGAATAAGAAATTATCTGAAGATATATCTTTAGAAGTAGTTGCTAAAAATACAGCAGGATTTGCAGGTGCAGATCTTGAAAATGTCTTAAATGAAGCAGCACTTTTAGCAGCAAGAAAAGAAAAAGAATATATAACAGAAAAAGACATTGAAGAAGCAATGATAAAAGTTAGTATGGGACCTGAAAAGAAGAGTAGGGTTGTATCTGAAAAAGAAAGAAAACTTGTATCATATCATGAAGCAGGACATGCTGTTGTATCATATTTCTTAAAAACACAAGATAAAGTACATGAAATATCTATAGTTCCAAGAGGTATGGCTGGTGGATATACAATGTATAAGTCTCGGAGAAGATAAATCATTTATATCTAAAAAAGAAATGGAAGAAAGCATAATAGGGCTTTTAGGTGGTAGAATTGCAGAAGAAATAATTCTTCGGAGATATATCAACAGGAGCAAGTAATGATATTGAACGTGCAACAAAAATTGCAAGAGATATGGTTACAAAATATGGTATGAGTTATAAACTTCGGAACTATATCATATGTTACAAATTCAGAACAAGTATTTTTAGGAAGAGATATAGGACATACTAAACATATAAGTGAAGAAACAGCATCTAAGATTGATTCAGAAATTAAATCAATTATAGACAATGCATATAATATTGGTAAAGAAATATTAATAACAAATACAGAAAAACTTCATAGTATTGCTAAAGTACTTATAGAAAGAGAAAAAATCTCTGGAGAAGAATTTGAAACAATTATGAAGGGATAAATTTAAATAATAATAAAAAAATAAAAACAGTATTAGTAAAGAAATTTTAACTAATGCTGTTTTTTGTATATTACATAAATGTAAAAGAACATGATAAAAATGTTATTATTGTTTATAGTACAAAATATAAAATATATA
>CALIMU010000126.1 GCA_938045355.1 uncultured Clostridium sp.
TATATAATGATAAGATATATCATATATAATAATAAGATTAATTATGTTGACACTTTTAATATAATGTTAAAAGAAATATTAATAATGACATTAATTGTAATAGTTATATACCCAATATTTAAGGAGATAGGAACATATATAGGAAAAAGATATAAGAAAAGAAATATAATAACTAAATATTTTTAAATAAAGGAAAAATAATGTTTGGAAAAAAAAATCAAAAGAAAAAAGAGGTTCAAAAGAGAAAGAAGAATGAGAATATTTCAAAAAATGTAAAAGAAAAAAATTATAGATATGGGTTACTTGCATTTTTGACATATTTGGTAGGAATTATTCTCTTGGCAAATCTTTTTAAAATACAGGTTATTGATGGTAAAGATTATAGAGAAAAGGCAACAAGTAGGCTTGTAAAGGAAGTTAAGGTAGAACCTGTAAGAGGTAACATAATGGACAGGACAGGTACAGTTTATGCTAAAACAGATCTTACATACAATGTATATATATATAAAGGTAAAAAGAGTAATGAAGAATTAAATGAAATGGGGAAAATAGTTATAGATATATTAAATAAAAATGAAGAAAAATATTTAAACTATTTACCTATAACAAAAGATTTAATAAAGTTTACAGAAAAATCTGAAAAAGTATTAGAGAATTGGAAGAAAAAACATAATATACCAGAAAAAGCAGGACCATTAGAAGCATTTAATGTTTTAAAGATCAAATATGAAATAAATGAAAAAGATAATAATATAGCATATAATATTTTAGTGTTTAGAGAACTTATGGAAAGTGGAGAAAAGAAAGAAGTTTATGGTAACATAATTTCTGAAAATGTTAAAAGGAGTACAGCAATATCATTAGAAGAACATTCAGATAAGATTAAAGGATTATATGTTATAACAAATTCAAATAGAACATATTTAAGAGGTAGTGAAGCAGCACATATAATAGGATATACATCAAGAATTAATAAAAAAGAATATGAAGAAAAGAAAAATAAGGGATATAAAAATGATGATATAATAGGTAAAACAGGTATAGAGAAAACTTTTGAAGGGCTTTTAAAAGGAGAAACTGGAATAAAACAGATAGAAGTTGGAGTAGAAGGAAATGTTTTAGGAGAATATACAGTAAAAGAAGCAAAAGCAGGATCTAACATAGTTCTTACAATAGATTCTAAAATTCAAGCAGTAACAGAAAATGCTTTAAGAGAAGTTGTAGAAAAAATGAAAAATGGAGGATTTCGGAAAAGTATATAATCCTAAAGGAGCAGCTTCAATTGTTATAAATGTGAAAACAGGTGAGATTTTAGCAATGGCTAGCTATCCAAGTTATGAACCAAAAGATTTTTTACGGAGGGATTTCACAAGAAAAATGGAAAGAATATAATAATAATCCATTAAATCCATTATTAAACAGGAATATACAAGGATTGTATTCGCCAGCTTCTACTTTTAAAATGGTAATGGGACTTGCAGCACTTACAGAAGGAAAAACAACTATAAGTGAGAGAATATATGATAGTGGTATTTATCCTAAGGCACATAAACCTAAATGTTGGATTTATGGAGTAAGTGGTGGTGGTCACCGGATGGCAAAATGTAATAAATGCATTAAAAAATTCATGTAACGTATATTTCTATACAATGGGAGATAGACTTCGGAATTGATAAAATGAATGAATATATGAAATATTTTGGACTTGGAGAAAAGACAGGTGTAGAACTTGTTGGTGAAGAAAAAGGAACAAGACCTTCAAGAGAACAAATAGCTAAAGAAAATAGAGAACCTAATGAAAAAGACGTATTATCTGCAGCAATTGGACAAAGTTATAATTCATATACCCCACTTCAACTTGCAAAATATATAGCAATGATTGCAAATGGAGGAAAACAAATACATCCTACTATTATTAAAAGTATAATAAAACCAAATGGAACAAGACTTTCTAAAGAAGAAATTAGGAATGCAACAAAAGATATCTTACCAGATACACCTAATATGGATGAGAAACAATTTAACAAAGAACATATAAAAGCAATATTAGAAGGGATGAGAGCTGTTACTGGTGAAAGAGGAGGAACAGCATATAGTGTATTCAAAAATTTTAATATTGAAGTTGGAGGAAAAACAGGTTCTGCAGAAGTATCTGATACTAGGACAGATGGATTATTTGTAGGATTTGCACCATTTGATGATCCAGAAATTGGAATTGTAACTGTAATAGAAAATGGTGTTGTAGGTTTCCATACATCAGAGGTAGTTCTTAAAATAATGCAAGAATATTTTGGAATGAATGTCACACATATTAAAGAAAACATGCAAGATATAAAAGAAGGTGAGTATATATTATAGTAATATAATAAATAAATTAATTGAATAATAACCATAAAAACATATACTTATAATAAAGTATATGTTTTT
>CALIMU010000127.1 GCA_938045355.1 uncultured Clostridium sp.
AATTTACCATTATTAGAATCTATCGTTATATCTTGTATAAGTGCAAGTATTGATATAATTATGAGCCCATTAACCGTATCTAAATATATTCCTAAAAATAATATTATAATATAGTATAATGAAATATTTATTCCAAATATTTCCATTTTTAGTACATATTTATCAAACATTAATAGAAAAAACATCACAATTAAAATACATATATCTATTATATATTTTTTCCACATATTTATTCCTTATTTTTTAATACCATTATATTTTTTACTTCTTTTAAATTTTCTGGTAATTCAACCTTTGCATATGTATCTATTTTATTCGGTGGAACAACAACTTCTGATACTCTTCCTATATATATTCCTTTAGGAAGTACATCACTTTCACCTGATGTTACGACTTCCATTCCTTTTACTATCTTTAATCCATCATCTATTCTTGTAACTTTAGGATTTTTATCTTCATTTCCTTCTAATATCATACTTTGTTTTATTGTACCTATTTGAACTGATACCTTACTTGTCGTGTCAATTATCCTTTTAACTATTGATGTATTTTCATTAACACTTATAACTTTTCCATATAATCCGCCTGAATATACAACAGCCATTCCTTCTTTTATTCCTTGATTTTTTCCAATATTTATCGTTACAACTTCCTCAAGATTATTTTTACTTTCTTCTATAACTTTTCCTACGACTCCTTCTATTGAAGCATATCTGTTTTTCAAATTTAACATTTCTGTAAGTTCTGCTATTTTAGAGTTTAAAATTTCTATTTGTCTTAGTTCTAATTTTTTTCGTTCTAATTCTTTTTGCTGTTCTTTTAGTTTATCCTTTAGTTCTTGATACTTAACCCCATCCAAATCTGCCATTTGTTCATTTTCTTTAAAAGTTTTATAATTTACAAATGGTTTTGTAATATTCTTACTAATATATTCAAGAAAACTTACTTTTTCTTTATTCATATTAGACAATATTATGATTACAAGTAATATAACAAAAACTATCAAGCTAATAATTATGTTTACTATCTTATTATTTTTCATATTCCCTCTATTTATATTATACCATATTTATAATACTTCTATATTCTCCATCACCTATTATAACATGATCTATCAATTCTATCCCTAACATACTTAATATTCTTTTTATTTCTTCTGTAAACTTAATATCATTCATACTTGGACTTGTATCACCTGATGGATGATTATGTACTATAATTACTCTTGCAGAATATGAAAGTATAGCCATCCTTGTTATTTCTTCTATATTTACATCAACACTTGATATCCCAGATTTCCCTGACCTAATTTCTTTTAAAATATTATTTTTAGCATCTAAATATATTATGTACATCTCTTCTTCTTTTAGATATCTAAGTTTTGGTAAATATCTTTCTCCTACATCACCGTGTAGACGTAATTTTTTCTCTTTTCTCTTTTAATGGTATTTCTATTCTTTTTATTATTTCTCCTATTGCTTTTATCTGAATTGCTTTAACTTTTCCTATTCCTTCATATTCCATAAGTTCATCTATCTCTTTATAGAATATATCTCTAAACTTCAAATGTTTACCATTTAATATTTTTTGTGCAATTTCAATTGAGTTCATATTCCTATTACCGCTTCTTATAATTATTGCTAATAACTCAGATTCTGTTAAAGCCTTCTCACCATATTTTAAAAATTTCTCATATGGCATATCATTTTTTGGTAATTCTTTTATTTTTATAATTTCCTCCTTTTTTTAGAGAAAATTACACATAATTTATAATATTAATATTTCTTACTCATCCATGAATATACTAATATAGAAATTATCATTCCTATTATACTTGAAACTGTAATAGCTATTGTAAATCCAAATTCAATTTTTATAACATTCAAATTTAAACTTAAAGGTTTGGCAAATCCAAATTCATTTCCATAGTTAAGCCACCAAAGGCTTGGAATACCTTGTGCTAGCTTACCTATAAGTCCTCCTAAAACTATTCCAGTTAATAATATTATTATAAACGCCCATTTTTTTTCTGACACTTTCACTTCCACCTCTTCATATGTATAAATAATTTATAAAAATTATATATTTTTCTATAAATTTTTTCAATAATTTTTACATATAGTTTACTTAAAAAATTCAAAACAATATTTTAAATAATTTTATTTCTCCTTGGAATACAAGAATTCTTTCCGCAAAAAAGAACTCTAAAATAATTAGAGTTCTTTTCTTTTAGAAAGTTTTTAAGTGTTTTTTAGACTACTTTTGTCTTCTCTTTCTTATTATCATCACTATTACAACTCCT
>CALIMU010000128.1 GCA_938045355.1 uncultured Clostridium sp.
TATCTTTATTATTAAAATTAGTATTATTAAGATTAGCAAAATCATTAATACTATGATCTTTTACAATATTTTTTGTTATATCTTTTTTTCTTCTTTTTTTATCAATCTCTGTTTTTATTATATGTGATAAATAATATATTTCAAGTATTCTAAATATTCTTTTTTTATCAGTATTTGATATATTTTCTGCTGCTTTTGGGTCTATTTTTTTTGCTTTTTCATATAATGTATCTAGTGTTTCTTTTCCCAAGTTTATACTTTCTTCTAAACTCTTCCTATAATCTAGTAAAACTTTTTCATCATTTTCTTCAAAATCAAATCCATATATTAAACTATTTACATATAATCCGAGTTCCTCCAATTATAATTATATTTTTGCCTCTTTTCAAAATATCTTCTTCTATCTTTTTTACTTTTTTAACATATTCAGCAACTGAAAATCTTTCATCAGGATCTTTTACATCTATCATATGATGCATAATTTCCTCTTTTTCTTCTTCTGTAACTTTTGCAGTCCCTATATCCATATATCTATATACTTGCATGCTATCTATTGATATAATCTCTGCATTTATCTTTTTTGCAAGTTTAATACTAAGTGATGTCTTTCCGACTTGCAGTTGGTCCTACTATTACAGGTATAATCATTTTCTTGAAAATTTCCTTTCTAAATCATAAAGACTAATTTTTATTGCTGTAGGTCTTCCATGTGGACATGTAAATGGATTATCTAATGATAATATCTCATCTAATAATGATTTTATCTCCATATCTGTAAGTTCTTTATTTCCTTTAATTGCCGCTTTACATGCAACAGTTGCTAAAAACCTATTTTCTATTTCTTGTCTTCCGTGAATTCGCTTGTCCATCTATTTCATCTAATATATCTAAAAATAATTCTTTTGTATTTAACACTTCACACATACTAGGTACTGCAGTTAATTTTACAGTATTTATACCAAATTCTTCAAATTCAAACCCTGCTTTATTAAATACATCCTTATTTTCATGTGCAAGTTCATTTTCTCTATATGATAATGTTATTATATCTGGTAAAAGTAATACCTGTACATCTTTTTCTTCATTTTTATAGTAATTTGCTTTTACTTTTTCAAACAATACTCTTTCATGTGCTGCATGTTGATCTAATAGGTACATTTCATCTTTTACTTCAAATATAATATATGTTCTAAATACTGTACCTATAACCTTATATTGTACTCCTGAATTTCTAAATACTGTTTCATTTTTTGCAGGTTTTACTGTTGATATTCCGATCTATTTTTTCTTCATTTTTTAATCTTTCTTTTCTTTTTTCTGATACTTCTGCACCAAATGCTTTTTGATACATTTCATCAAACTTAAGTTCATTTTCTTCTTCTAACTTTTTATTTATTTCTGCTGTATCTATAACATCTGTATTCTGTGAAAGCCCAGATGTTTTTTCTTCTATAATATTTTCTATATTATATACTTCTTCCACATTTGGATTATCTTCTTTAATATCATTTTCTTCTTCTATATTATTTCTATTGTTTTCTATCCCTTGTTCAATAGTCTGTACATATATTGTTTTATCTGGATTTTCTGATTTTTCTTGATCACTACTTGTATTTACTTTATCTAAATCTTCTAATGTATTTACAATTATTGTCTCATCAGTACTATTCCCAAATATTTCATCTTTATTTTCTCTTGCCTCTTCTATAGTATTTCCAAATAAGTCTTCTGTTTCCTCAATTTTAATATTATCTACTTTTTCATCAAATGTTTTTTTATTTATTCTATCATCATCTTTGTCTATACTATATTTTTGTCTATATGCTTCAATTATTTCATCAATTTTACTTTTAGCTGGTCTATCATTTTTATTATTTGACTCATTGTTTTGATTAAATGTTTCTTCTATAGGTTTATTTTCTATATTTTCTTTTTCTAAATTTATCTCTGTTTGATTATGTACTGTATTTCCATTATCTATATTTTCTCTTTTTTTATCATTTAATGTTATTTTATGAAATGTTGGTTTCAAATATTCAAATGAAGCCTTATTTTCTTCTAATTTAAATCCTTTTCCTTCATGTTCATATCTTATTGCATTTCTAACCAAATCTTCCCTTGTAAGGCCTTGTTTTATAGTTTCATATATTGCTTTAAATATTTGTCCTTCATTTGAGAAACGTACTTCTAATTTTGCAGGATGTACATTTACATCAACATATGCTGGATTCATTTCTATATTTAATATACAAAATCCGAAATCTTCCAAGTGGTATTAAACCCTTATATGCCTTTTCTACAGCACTTAAAAACACTTTATCTGTTATATATCTTTTATTAACAAAAAATATTTGATTTCTTCTGTTTGATCTTGAGATCTGTGGTTTACCTATAACTCCATATACTTTTATATCATCAAATGTATTTTCTACTTCAATAATGTTTTCTGCAACTTCTCTATCATATAATGAATATATTACATTTTTAAATTCTCCGACTTCCATTTGTACTAAACAATACTTTTCCATTATTTGTAAGTCTAAATGCTATTTCTTTATTTACTAATGCTAAATATCTTAATGCTTCATCAATATACCCAACTTCTGTATAGTCTTTTTTTAAAAACTTATATCTTACAGGTGTATTGAAAAATAGTTTTGTTACAATTATTGTTGTACCTGTGTTTGTTGCTATATCTTCTTTAGAAATAACATTTCCGTGCTTCTACCACAATTTTTGTTCCGAAGTTCATCTTCATCTGTTTTAGTTACCATTGTAACTCTTGAAATTGCTGCTACAGATGCCAAAGCTTCACCTCTAAATCCCATTGTTCTTATACTTTCTATATCTTTTGCAGACCTTATCTTACTTGTTGCATGTCTTTCAAATGCCATTTCAACATCATCTTTTTTTATTCCATGTCCATCATCTATTATAGTTATACTTTCAATTCCACCTTTTACAACTTCAACAGTTATATTTTTACTCCCTGCATCTATAGAATTTTCTACTAATTCTTTAACTACAGATGATGGCCTTTCTATAACCTCTCCTGCTGCTATTTGATTTATTGTTAGTTCATCTAATTGTACAATATCTCGCATTTTTTCTCCTTAACCTATATTACTTATATTTTTTCTAAAAACTTAATTTAATATATTCTATTATTTGTTTAATTTCATTTGCTGTTGTATCTACATATTTTACTTCTTCTTCATCATATATATTATCATATTCATATTTATGACGAATAAGAGCAAGTTCATATTCCATTTCATTTTCTGAATCTTTTTCAACCACAACTGGAAGTTTTAGCATTTTTAACTCTTCTATTTTCTTTAGTACAGTTTCTTCTGAAATAACAAAATTTTTTGCAATTGCTTTTTCTATTACAGTTATTTTATCAACTAAATCTTTTACAAGTTCATCACCTATATTTTCTGATTTAAATATCATTATTTTTGCAAGTACATCATGTATCTTATAATTCCTATTTATAGTATATGTTTGTCTTAATTTAGCATCTACCTCTTCTGCAAGTTCTTCTAATTTTATAATTCTTTCTTTATCCTTTTTTCTCTTTCCAATTATAATATCAAATAATTTTTCTAAAACCTTTTTTGTTTCTATCGTATCTATTTCTTCATCTATTATAATTAAGTTTGCATTTGCAATTATTGCATCTACCTCTTTTGTTATTTTTCTTTTTATTTCATTTTCTTCTATAAGTATTAATTCATCAAATCTATTTAAATCTGTTCTTTGTTTAGCATTTTTAGGATTATATATATAATTTAAAAACACTTCTACTTTTTCTGCTATTTCTAATATTTTTGGTAGCTTTCTTTCATATTCTAAATTTGGTATTTTTTTATTAAGTTTATTAAAATAATATTCTTTAAATTCTGAATACATATCTGTAAGAATCTTTTTTAATTTTTCTGCTTCTTGTTTTATCTTAAATCCATCAATTAATGATGAATATTTTGAATTAGTTTCTGCTCCTATTTTTGCATATTTCTGTTGTTTTTTTATTAGATCTGCTATATCTTCAACCATTTTATCTGATTTATTCTTATTTGTTCTTAATATTTTTTCAAGTTCAAATAATTTAACTTTTTCTGTTTCATCTATTCCAGCTTCTATATATCTTTTTTCTTCAAGTTTGATATATTTTATATATTCTAATATATTTAGGAACTTCTTATTATATTCTTCTTTTAATCTTACTAATTCTTGATATATATAATCTTTTTGTTTATTTTGTTCTTCATATTTATTATTAAGTTCTAATATTCTCTTTTTTGCTTCATTTATTTCATCTTCTCCGACTATAATTATATTCAGATTCTAATTTTATTTTTAATGTTTCAGTTTGATTTATTGCTTCTTTTATTTCTAATA
>CALIMU010000129.1 GCA_938045355.1 uncultured Clostridium sp.
AAAATGGAGAATTAATTTATTAGAAGAACTATTTATTAAAGAAGTTTCTAAAAAGGATCCTAATTTCTTTTTAAGACTTAAAGAAAGTAAATATCGCTTTGAAGATAAGAGTTTAATGAATGACTATATACTTTTTAATGACAAAGATTATACAGATAAGGATTATTATAAAGAGTATCCAACTATTTATCACCTGCGTTCAAGTCTTATGACAGAAAAAAATCCAGATATAAGAAAAGTTTATTTAGCGATACACAGTATTCTAAAAAATCGTGGTCATTTCCTACTTCAAGGCCAAAGTTTTAGCGATAGTAACATTGATAGTGTTATTAAAGAACTATTAGAGCTAGATATAGTCAATATTGAATTTGAAGTTACAGATGAAGTGATATACAGTTTAAAAGAAATTGCTTTACAAAAGAAAAATTTATCAGATAAAAATAATGATAGTAAAGTAGATTATATAGATTTAAATAAAGAATTTAGATTATCATCAGCAGAAATAATAACAGAAATATATGAAGAAATAGAAAAAGAAAAACAAAAATTTATAAAAGAAGGTATATATAGAACAACAGACAAAAGAGTTGATTTTTCAATGATATTAATATTAATACCTGTACTTGTATTATATACAATGTATGAATATATAAATCCATATATGTCTATAACAATATTTATCATTACATATTTGATGGCAAAATTTGCAACGATCTGTCAAAAAGATGGATATACTAAAAAAGGTATTAAATTAAAACATAATTTAGAAGGATATGAAAAATATTTAGGAAGTTTAGGAATATATTTAATAGAAAAGAAAAAACAAGGAAAATTTGAAAAATTAGAAGAAAAATTGACAGAATTAAGAAAAAAAGTTAAACTATTTAGTAGACCTAAAATTGTTGATACAGAAGAAAATATAATATATAGGGTGTTTTTTGGACAAGGTAATATCAACAAAAATGGATATGAAAAGATAAAAGAGATGACAGAATCTATATGTTCATATTTAAATGTAATGAAAAATAAATTTTAAATAGAAGGAAGGTAAAATATATGTCAGGACATAGTAAATGGAATAATATTAAAGCAAGAAAAGGAAAACAAGATGCAGTAAGAGGAAAGATATTTACAAAACTTCGGAAGAGAATTATATGTAGCAGTTAAAGCAGGAGGTCCAGATCCACAAGGAAATGCAACTCTTGCAGCAGTTATCGCAAAGGCAAAAGCAAATAATATGCCAAATGATACAATAAACAATGCAATAAAAAAAGCTTCTGGAGCAGGTAGTGCAGAAAATTATGAAGAAATAGTATATGAAGGATATGGTCCAAATGGTGTTGCAATAATTGTTGAAGCGATGACAAATAATAAGAACAGAACAGCATCTGAAGTAAGACACACTTTTGATAAAAATGGTGGAAAATTAGGAACAACAGGATGTGTTTCATATATGTTTAGTAAAAAAGGATTAATTGTTATTGAAAGAGAAACTACAAATTTAACAGAAGATGAAATGTTAGAACTTGTTATGGAAGTAGATGCAGAAGACTTAAAAACATATGATGAAGTATTTGAAATAATAACAGAACCTTCTAAGTTTTCAGCAGTATTACAAATGTTAGAAGATAAAGGAATAAAAATAATGGAAGCTAATATTTCAATGATACCTGGAACAAATGTAGAACTTGATGAAAAAGCATATGAAAGAATTGAAAGATTAGTTGAAACTTTAGAAGATAATGACGATATACAAAATGTTTATCATAATGCAGTAGAAGTATAATGATATATGAATAAAATGTTGATAAATAAAATGAAAGATGGTAAGTATTTTACTTACCATCTTCTTTTTAATCTATATTTTTTTAGTTTATATCAATATTTTTTATACTAATTGTTTTTCCGTTTTTTAGTTCTTCTTTAGTTTTTTCTATTTCTTTAAAACGTTTAATTTTTAATGTAGTTGTTTTTATAAAATCTTCTTCTGTTATTAAGACATCTTTTATATATTTATATTTAGGGAATGTTGTATTTATTTCTTTTATATCATTCCAGATTTTGTGTAAAATTTGATTATATTCTAGATCTTTAAAAGTTTCTTGTAATTCTTTTTTATCTATTTTAATTTTAGCAGTAAGTTTTAAATCATCATCTCCATTAGAATTATCTGCAAAAACTAATACATCTTTTACATATTCAAGATTATGAATTACAAATTCTATTTCTTCAGGGAAGATCTTTTTACCATTATCTAAAACTATCATATCTTTTTTTCTTCCTGTTATAAATATAAATCCATTTTTATCAATATAACCTATATCACCTGTATGGCACCATCCATTTATTAAAACTTCATCTGTTTTTTCTTTATCATGTAAATAGCCTTTAAATACATTATCACCTTTTACAATTATTTCTCCAATACCATTTTCATCAGGTTCATTAATTTTAACTGTTACATTAGGAATTGGGAACCCTACGCTTCCAGGATTTTTTTTAAAATAGTTTTCTGCTGAGATAACAGGAGATGTTTCTGTCATTCCATATCCTTGGAATATATTTATTCCAAAATTTTCATATGCTTCAATTAATTCTTTTTTTATTGGAGCAGCTCCTGAAAATGCAAATCTTATTTTTCCGTCCGAAGTTCATTTATAATCTGTCTAAATAATAATCTACGAATATCAATATTGAATTCTAAAAGCTTATTTGATATTTTTATCATTTTATTTACTAATTCTTCTTTACCAGATTTTTTTATTCCGCTATATATCTTCTTATATACAAGTTCTAATACAGCAGGTACTAAGAATAATAATGTTGGCGAATATTCTTTTATATTATCTTTAAATTTTTTCATACTTTCAACAAAAGCAATTGTTCCTCCAGAAAATAATAATACTAAAACTCCAACAATCCCAAAAGTATGATGGAATGGAAGTAGTGCAAGAGTTGTATCTTTGCTTGTTACTGGTATTACTGCTTGGATTGCTTTTAAATTACTTATTATATTATTATTTGAAAGTTCTACTATTTTTGATTGTGATGTAGTACCAGATGTAAAAAGTAATATTTTTGTATCATCTGCATTTATCTTGATTTCATCAATAGATTCTAATACTTTTTTAAATGTTGTAGTTTCTTTGATATTAGATATTACATCATGTATTGTTAATATATCTTCATATTTTTCTGTTTGTTTATCTTTTTCTGTTAGATAAATTTTAAAGTCAAGCCCTAATTTTTCTTTGATTGTTTTGATTAGTTCAAATTTAGTTGAATCACATATAACAAGTGCTGGTATTATTCTAGAAATAGAGTTTTCTATTTCTTCTTCTTTAAGTCCAGAATCTAAAGGAACAGCTGTTGTTCCTGTTATAAGTAAAGAAAGATATGAAATAATCCATTCATATGAATTACGTCCTATTATTACAACTTTCTTTTCTAATAATTTTTCGTTTATATGTGAGTAAGCAAGAAATGATACATGTTTTTTAACTTCATAATATAATATATTATGATTTCTACCTAAATTATCTTTCTTGATATATGCTACATTATTTTCATATTTTTCTGTTGCAAGATAAAACCATTCTTTAATTGTATTTGATTGTGATAATGGACTATTTATCTTATTTGATTTGTTTATAATTTTCATAAATTGTCTAATACTCCTAATATTTAAATTTTCTACTTAATTATATAATA
>CALIMU010000130.1 GCA_938045355.1 uncultured Clostridium sp.
TATAATATTAGAGAACATCCTATATATAATTGTTATTATCTTTTTAGTTAAAAATCCATAACTTTCTCTTTGATTTTTAAATATTGTTTTTAATTTTACATTTGTTCCTTTTAATTCTTTTTCAAATTCTCCATTACCATATATTGTAAATACTGTTATATCATAAACACTTTGTAATTCTTTTACTATATCTACTAATACTCTTTCTGCGCCACCTATTGATAGACTTGTTATACCAAAAATTATTTTTTTCTTTTTTCTTTCATCTACCTTTCTTTCTTTATATCTTTTTTCTTTATTCTTTTCTTTTATAAGTGTGACATCAAGAATTTCTACTTCTTTCCTATTTTCATTTTCATTATTTGTAACAGCTGAATATGAATAATCTCTTCCATTTCTTATACCATCAAATTTATTTACGAGTATAATTATTAGTACAGATATTATAGTAGTAGCTGTTGTACTGAAAAATACTGCTCCCATAAAATATGATATTGATAATGTAAGTCCTAAAAGATATGTATACATTATATAATCTGCATTTATTTTCTTATAATTAAATATTCCAAATATTACTGCATATAGGAATATAAGGATATATGGAAGTAAATACATTATTGTTCCTATTATTCCGAAAATTATATACAAATGCTACTAATTCTCTTTCTAAAATAAGTTCTCCTGCTTTTTTCAAATTAGTATTTCCGAAAAAGTTTATGTATTATATTTTTATCATTTTTCCATTCTATTTTTGCATATGTTTCTTGCATTTCTCTTAAATCATTAGCACTAAATTTATCATTTTGTATTTTTTCTACAAATTCTATTATATTATCTCTATCTAATGGTGTAAGATTTGGATATCTTTCTTCTATTTCTTTTTCTGTTAATTTTGGTGTTCTTCCATTTCCTTTAATATCCATATATATATTAACAATTTCTTTGGGACCTAATGGAAGTTTTTCATTTTTTCTTTCTGCAATTAATTGTTGTTCTTGTCTTTTTAATTCTGCTCTTCTATTTAATACACTAATACCATTTAATGATATATATATAATTATACCTATTCCTACTAAAAATACTACTACACCTGTTACTATTTTAGCTATTACACTATTATTTGCTTTACCTATTATTGTATATATATCTCCGAGAATCTCCATTATATATCTTATATCTTTCTCTTTCTCTTCTTGTAAGTGTATTTTCCTTTGTCTTATTAATTATATATGAATATATATTTGCTAATATATATACTACCATATGTAATATTACTCCGATAAAATCCTGTTCTTGATCCCATTATAAACAGTAAATATAGTGATGTAAGAATTGTTATTATTAAATATATATATCTTCCTTTTAATTTTATTGTAGTAAGTAATAATCCTACAGAAAGTAATAA
>CALIMU010000131.1 GCA_938045355.1 uncultured Clostridium sp.
AAATCCTTCTTCTTTTGTCTTTCTTACTTCTATTTCATCAGACATTTTACCACTTCCATTATATACTTCAATTAATTCTACAAGTCTTTTTTTACTTATTTTATTTAATTCTCTTATATATGCGTCTGGATATCCTGATTCATAAACATTTTCTTTACTATTATATTTTAAGAAGAATAAATATATCTTTCCTTCTTCTAAGAAAACTTTTTGTTCTATATCTTTTTCTTCTATATATTTATATTTTTTATCTTCTTCATCTGATAATTTTTCATCTGATACTATTCTTGTATATTTTTCTTTTGAGACAATTCCTGTATTTTTTAATACCATTTTTATATTTTTTTCTTTAATATTACCTTTTAACTGTCCTAATATTTCAAGATTTGCTTCAGTATTAATTCTTTTTTGGGTTTTTGTCTTTCCGTCTTCTTCATAAGTATATGAAGATACTACTCCTTTTACATCTTTTGCTCTTGCTATTACTATATTTGAAGATTTTTCTTTTAAATATTTATTATCATATATCTCTTCTATAAACTCTTGAATATTCTTTTTTTCTAAAATTTCATCTTTCTTAATATCATTTTTCTTATATGTACCTTCTGAATTTACAATATAATCTTTTTCATAACTCTTTTCAATCTTATCTCTATTTTCTTGTTCATATTTTTTAGATATATTTTGAAAACTATTATCTATTGTACACACATAACAAACTCTATTTACCAAAAAATATACACATGGTATACCTATCATAATCAGTACAACTAATGCTATCCATGTATTTATTTTATTAATCTCTTTTTTATCCATATTTTTCTCCATTCCACTTTTCTTTAGTATATTATTATATAGTAAAAATAGCCCAAAAAATCTGCGTATTTTTTAGACCATTAATTTAAAATTATTTTTTTCTTATTCCTAATTTAGTTGTTACTTCTAAATATGTTTTTAAATCTTTTTTAGCTAAGTATTTCATGAAGTTTCTTCTTTTACCTACTAATTTTAATAATCCAACTTTTGAATGATTATCTTTTTTATGAACTTTTAAATGTTCTGTAAGTTCGTTTATTCTTTCTGTTAATAATGCTAATTGTACTTCAACAGAACCTGTATCTTGTCCATTCCTTCCATATTCTTTTATTAATTGTTCTTTTCTTTCTTTTGTCATTTTCTCTCTCCTTATCCTCTAAAACATAGACATACACCGACATTTCGTATATCCAAGTAATAGATTTATTTTTCATATTTATTTCATAATTGTATTATATACTATATTAGTGTTTTTTGCAAATAATGGAAGTTAAAGGATAATAAACTAAAGAAAGTTATATTAAATTTACTATAACTTTCCCTTTTAAATATTAGATTACATCTTCAATATTTTCATATTGTCCTGTTTCATTATTTTTTACTCTTACTTTTCCGTTCTACTTTATTTGTTGTATTATAATTTGATAATGCTTTTTGCAATGTATTTTTTTGTATTGGTTCTAACTCTCTTGTTCCATATTGGTAAAATTTCACTAAATTAGTTCCTAATTCTTTATTATATTTTAAATACATCAAATATGTTTTACCTTCTTCTAATTTTATATCTTCATTTGCACATTCTTCTATCATCATTTTTTCTTTTTCTTCTTTAGAATATATATCCATTTCTGGATTATTTTTCAATTTTTCTCTTTTAATAGGACTGCCTTTTAAGTATTCTGCATAATTCATCTTACCACCAACTCTACGAAATTTTATATTTTTATCTTTTATATCTCCTTTTAATACATCTAGTATTTCTAATTCTCCCTCTGTCATTATTAATGTTTCTTCTCCTGTTTTAGGATCTACATTTCTAGCCCCATTTATTTTAGACACTTTAGCAATTACTATATTATCACTTAATTTTCTTCTTATCTCTTTTTTAGATATATCTTCTATCATATCAAAATCCATTTTATTTTTTAATATTTCCCCTGTTTCTTCTTTGCCATATTTTACATTTGGATCATTTAATAATTCATCATTTGTAGATACTTCTGTTTTTGCTACTTCTATTTTTGTAGTTTCTTTATCATTATTCTTATTTTTTAATATATCTAACTTATATATTGCTACATATCCTACTATAGCTATCATAACTACTACTAAACATATGTATATATACTTTTTATTACCTCTCATATTTTCCTCCTTATTTAACTCCGGATTCAATAAATTATTTAATCTATTTTAAGTACTATATACTACTTTTTTCTATTTTATATCAATTACAAAATAATTACTTTTACATAAAAGTAACTTTAAAATATAATTGCAGATTTTTAACCTTAAACTGTAATTACTGTAGTTTATTAGTAATGCTTAAAAACAATATTTTAAGTCTTTTTTTAAATTTTTTATACAATAAATGCAGGTAGCACTTCCTACAACCTGCATTTACTCTAAGAATTTATATTTTTTAAACTGCAATAAGTCATTAAATTTGTTATAACTCTCACTTTAAATATTAAATTACATCTTCAATATTTTCATATTGTCCTGTTTCATTATTTTTTACTCTTACTTTCCCGTTCTACTTTATTTGTTGTCTTATAGTTTGATAATGCTTTTTGCATTGTATTTTTTTGTATTGGTTCTAGCTCTCTTGCTCCATATTCAAATAAATCAACTAAGTATGAATTTTCTTCTTTATCAAAATTCATATATATTAAATATGTTTTACCTTCTTCTAGTTTTATATCACCATCTTTATATTCTTCTATATACATCTTATTCTTTTCTTCTTTAGAATATTTATCCATTTCCGGATTATCTTTCAATTTTTCTCTTGATGCCCTGTTTCCTTTTAGATATTCAGAATATAACATTCTTCCACCTGCTCTACTAAATTTAACCTTCTTATCTTTTATATCTCCTTTTAGTACGTCAAGTATTTCTAATTCTCCATTTGTTGCTATTATTGTTCCTTCTCCTTTTTTTGAAACATTTGTTGCTCCATTTATTTTAGAAACTTTTGCTATAACTATATCTTTTGCATAATCATTTCTTACATCTTTTTTGCTTAAATTTTCTTCAAAATCAAAGTCCATTTTATTCTTTATTGTTTTTCCTGTTTCCTCTTTTCCATATTTTACATTTGGATCATTTAATAATTCGTCATTTGTAGATACTTCTGTTTTTGCTACTTCTACTTTTGTTGTTTCTTTATCATTCTTCTTATTTTTTAGTATATCTAACTTATATATCGCTATATATCCTACTATAGCTAGTATAACTACTGCTAAACATATGTATATATACTTTTTATTACCTTTCATACTTTTTTCTCCTTTCTTAATACTTATAATTTATAGCATCATTATCACATTTTTGTACTGTTTGTACTCTTCTATTATATGCTGTTTGACACATTATACTATCAGGATTTGTATTATAGTGAAGTAAACCTAATGCATGTCCTATTTCATGTGCTATTGTTCCTTGTATTTGTAAATATGTTCTTGGTCCTAATTTATCAATATTTAGATGTATCCTTGAATATAACCAATTTCTTTCATTAAATTTTACATATCTGTCATACCCATCAAAATGCTGTGTAAGCCCATAAATAGTTAAGCTAGTTTTAAAATAAGAATTTCTTTCTTGATAAAAGTCTATTGCAGTTCCTCTAGAACTTGAACTTCTAGTAAAATATAATGGATTATACCCATGCCCTGTATGTTCCCAATTATTTATTGCACTTGTTATATGCTTATTTTGCTGAAATATATTTGAATCTCCATTTTGAATATAATATTTCATCCTAGGTGCTCTAATACATTTATAAGCATCAGTTGGTGTCATTGCAAAACTCATTGTTGTAATTACTGAAATTATACTTAATAATAGTAAAACTGTTTTTAATATTTTTTCTTTTAAATTGGTCATATATTGCCCTCCTTATTTAAATTAATATATTAAGATAATTAAAATCATCTTTTATTTAAATCCGGATTCAATAAATTATTTAATCTATCTTAAGTATTATATACTACTTTTTCTTTCTTATGTCAATTACAAAATAGTTACTTTTATGTAAATTTTATACAACAAATAACCATAATTCATTTTTATGACTTATGGCTACAATTTAATACTATTTTTTATTACTAACATATAATCTATATTATATTATCTCTTTTATTTTTTCAAGTGTTTTAAATTTTTTATTTTCTTTTTTTAATCTTTACCACATATATCATTTATAACATATGCCGCTATAAATATCCCATATGTTGATGTAACCTCCATAAGAGTCTTATTTACACCTTGTGATTTTTGTGGAATTTCTTCTGAATATATTGAATATACATTTTTAAATGATATTTTATCATTATTTTCTATTCTTTCTTCTTTTTCTATGTCTTTTAATCTTTTTCTTAATATTTTACCAAGTGGGCAATTTTTAGTATTATATATTTTATCCATTTTTACCATCCATGGTTTTGTCTTCTGTGCTGCCCCTGTAGATGTTATAATTTTTATTCCTTTTTCTGTTGCATATCTTATTATCATAATCTTAGCATTTATATCGTCAACTGCATCTATTATATAGTCTGGATAAAATGTATTTTCAAATATTTCTTCTAAATCACTATAATCTTTTATTTCCTTACATATATCATATGCTTTTATCTTATAATTTACTCTGTGAACTAACTGTTTTGCAATCTCTGCTTTTTTTTTTCCAATATTTCCTATTTCTGCAACAAGTTGTCTATTTAAGTTTGTTACATCTACTGTATCTTTATCACAAAGTATCATATTCTCTACACCGTTTCTTGCAAAAGATTCAAATACAAATGAACCTACTCCTCCGAAGCCCAAATATTGCAATTTTAGTATTTCTTATCTTTTCCTGATTTTCTTCTCCTAAAAGTAATATCTGTCTTTGAAACATATCATTATAATTATAATCTTTTTCTATATCTTCCATTTATATTTCTTTCCTTATAACATAGAATTTTTCTGCATCAACTGGTATATTCATTATAACCTGTTGGTCTTTAACTCCTGGGTTTACAACCTCAATATCTTCTCCTGTATCTACAGATACAAGTTTTTCTATCTTAAATTTAATTGGTTCTAATATTCCTGGTATTATTATTTCTAAATTATCTCCCAATTTTAATTGATTTTTTATATATACCCTATACATTCCGGTTTTCTAATTTTTCATCAACAATTGCACCAAATTGGTATTTATCATTATATTGTCTTCCTTTTAAGTCTTGTATTTCATCAATTTTATCATTTGATTTAATATTAAAATTAAACTTAGTTAATGCTCTTGTTTTTACCTTGTCTATTTCTGCTCTAAACTTATCTTTATCATATTCTTTACCATCTAATATTGTATCTAATGCACATCTATATGTATTTACAATACTTGCTAAATAGTTTTCTGTTTTTAATCTTCCTTCTATTTTTAAACTATCTACTCCCATTTCTACTATTTCTGGTAATTCATCTATTAAACATAAGTCTTTTGATGAAAATATTGTCATACCATTTTCATCTTCCATAACAGGATATAATTCTCCCTTATTCTTTGGATTTTCTACATATAGGTTATAGTTCCATCTACAAAGCTGTGCACATTTTCCTTTATTTGCACTTGCTTCTTTCCCTACTATAAAATCGCTTAGGTAACATCTTCCTGAATATGCAAAACATATTGCTCCGGTGTATAAATATTTCTACTTCTAAATCATCATCTTTATCTTTCATAATCTTTTTTAGATTTTCAATATTTATTTCTCTTCCTAATATTACTCTTTTAGCTCCATTATTTTTCCAGAACTTACATGCAGGTAAACTTATTGTATTTGCTTGTGTACTTATATTTATTGGTATTGATGGTGCATATTCTTTTATTGTTTCTATAATCCCACCATCTGCTGCTATTATTCCATCAACTTTAAGTTTTTCTAACATTTTACATTGTTCTATTATATCTTCATATTGGTCATCATCTGCATATATATTTATTGCTGCATATACCTTTTTACCATGTGAATGTGCATATGTTACTACTTTTTCTAAATCTTCTTGTTCTATCTTTGCCTTTGTTCTTAATGATATTTTAGGTGTCCCTATATATATTGCATCTGCTCCATATTTAAATGCTATTATTGCTTTTTCATATGATCCTGCAGGTGCAAGTAGTTCTATTTCTTTACCATATTTATTTTTTCTCAAAAAAACTTCCCCCTTATACCTATAAAATGAGAGTACCTCCTTTATTAGCTTGCACTCTCATAATATTTTTTATATTTATTCTATATTATTCTTTTATTTATCTTTATCTAATTATTCTTATCTTTCTAATGTTATTTTTTTAACCTTATATTCAACTATACCTACTGGTGCTTCTACTTGTATTACTTCTCCCACCTTTGCTCCGAAGTAGTGATTTTGCTATTGGTGATTCATTTGATATTTTACCTTGTAATACATTTGCTTCTGCAGTACCTACAATTGTATATTTTTGTTCTTTATTATTTGCTATATTTGTTATATATACTGTGTTTCCTACTTGTACAGTTGTTGTATCAATATCTTTTTCATCTATTATTTTAGCTTTTTTAAGCATTTGTTCTATTTCTACAATTCTATTTTCATTTGCTGCTTGTGCTGATCTTGCTTCATCATATTCTGAATTTTCTGATAAATCCCCATATGATTTTGCTATTTTTATTCTTTCTTCTATATTATCTCTTTCTTCTGTTTTTAATTTTTTTAATTCTTCTTCTAATCTTTCATATCCTTCTTTTGTTAAATATACTTCTTTTTCTTCCATATTTCCTTTATTATTTATTTCTAAATTCCTTTCTACTTTCTTTTCTAATTCTTCTTCCTCATCATCTTCTTCTACACTATACCAACTCTTTTTATGTACAAATCTTGGTTTCTTTTCTTTAGATTTTTCTTTTTCTTCTTTATCATGACTTGTATCTCTATAATTGTTTTCTAGTTTTAATTTTTCTATTTCTTCTACTATCCCTTTATTACTACTTATATTACTGTTATCAGTAACAGCAGAACTATAAAAATTATTAGTATTACTAACATTGTTTATATTATTTTTTAATATATCTGATGAGTCTATAGTTTTATTATCTTTTTTTTCTATATTTTCTATACCTATTTTTAAATCTTTTATTTCATTTTCTCTATTATAACTTTTATATGAATTTTTATATAAGTATTCTCTATACATTTCTGAATTCACATCATCATTTTGTTCTTTTTTTTGTGTTGTTGTGTTTTTTACATAACTATTTACATCATAATTATGTGTTTCTTCTTGTGGTTCTCTATATTCTTCTTTTTTTTCACTATGTTTTATATATCCACCACATATTGTTACACCTTGTGGTAAAACACTTTCTGTTTCATCTTTTTCTTCTTTTTTTCTTGAATTTTTTTCTATAGTTGTTATACTTATATTTCCACCATCTGATGCTAATTTAACATTATTTTCTAAACTTTTACCATATTCATTCCAACCATTTGTTCTCTTCTTATTTTCATAAATATCTTCTAAAATACCAATTGAACTATTTAAATCATTTGATACCATATTATTATCTTCAGTTTTATTATTGTTAAATTCTCTCATATAACTTTTAGTATATATATCTGAAAGTCCTTCTTCTTGATTCTTATTTCTTTCTATTTGATTTAATAAGTTTTCTGGATCTTTAAATATATTATGTTTTTTTTGCAAATAATCAATACCATTTTTTGAATCAATTGTCTCTGTTTTATCTATTCCTAAATTTTTTCTTTGTTTAGTAAATTCCATAAAACTACTACCACTATGTACATAACTATTTAAATTATCTTTTCCATATTTTTCTTGTTCTTGCTTTTCTTTGTTTATTCTTGAGCTACTAATTATATCTTCCATATATACCCCTTTAAGACTTTAAGCATCATAATTATAATATACAATTTATAGCATATTTTAACTTTGACTTCAAGTCTTTTTAATTTTATACTTTTTAAAATAATCTTTTTATTTTTTCTTCTGTATCTTCTGTCAATCTTTCAAATATAGGTTTTGAATCATTATTAGGCATTATTGTTATATCAATAAATATTTTTTTATTATTCAAACCTTCTAATATTTTAGCATAATCTTCTTTTAAAGATATCTCTAAATTTAAGTTTTC
>CALIMU010000132.1 GCA_938045355.1 uncultured Clostridium sp.
AATTATAATATTAAAAAATTTTAAAATTTAAAAAGAAGAGGAGATGATCAAAGATGATCAAACAAATTAATCGGAATTTAAAAGGAGTTCTATTAGTAGCAGTATTTTTATTGCTAAATAGTTTTTTAGTTGCAAAAACAAGAGTTGATATTGACGGATCTGTCAACATCAACTTCGGCCGTAGAAGAGACAGAAATGGAGATTATTGGGGAAATAATAGACGTTATAATAACGTCGGTGATATAACTGATTCTCAATATGACAGTGTCCCTTTCATTTTAAATGGAAAAGGATACGCTGTTTTTAGAAATCGTGGTAGTTTCTATATCTTGCAAGTGGAATTTATTAACGGAAATCCTAACAATGTAAGATATGAGCAAATTTTTAATGCAACAGCTATTACCCAAAACTGCGTTTCAATTGCAGGAGATAACAAGTATTGTTTAACAATTACTAGTCAGGGAGACCCTGCATTGTGGGATAGATATGCAGGTCGTATCAGATATACAGGCCGTTGGGTAGGTAGAGGAAGCAATTACAATTTTGATTACGATTATGATTATTACCGTTCAAACCAATCAGAACACTGGTTCGAATGGTAGCATAAAAGGCACCTAAATTAGGTGTCTTTTATTGTTTTGTATTTTTATTCACTTTTTTTATCTATTCTTTATCTAATAATATATAGCTCTAATACTTATTCTTTTCCTAAAAATAATGCCATATTCATACTTAATGTCCTATCTCTTCTATGTGAATGAAATTTAAGATTTCCTTTTTCATCTTTACTAGAATATGTACAATATTCCATAACAGACATATTTTCATCTTTTATTCCTAATTTCTTTATTTGTGTAAGTGCAAGTTTTCTTAAATCAATATTATACTTTTCTTTTTCTTTATTATATGATATTACCTCTTTTTCATTTAATCCAAGTTCTTTAGCAAAATCTCTAAACCTTGATATTACATCTTCTCCTAAATCATAACAATTCATACTTACACTTGGAAATAATAATCCTCTTATATTATTAACATTTGCTCCTTTTTCTTTAAACATATTTATTGTATTTACAATAACTCCGTCTATAAGACCTTTCCATCCTGCATGTAATATTCCTTTTATTCCAGCCTTTTCATCAATTAAAGCAATTACTAAACAATCACCTGGCATTACTGTTAAAGTTTTACTTAAATCTCTTGTAATTATTGCATCACTTTTATCACCTGTTGTTGATAAAAGTATTCCATCATAATCTGCACTCTTAAAATTATCTTCTGGAAGTTCATCAATATCTATAACTCTTGTTATATGATATACATTTGGTGTATATAATCTTTTTAATGTTATGTTTTCTTCTTTTAATATTTTCTCTAATTCCTTAAAAGATCTTCTTGTTTCCTCATTTCTATCTAAAAATAATGAAAATGAAAACTTATTCTTTTTTGTAAATAATGCTTTTGTTCCTAAAAAACCTTCATCTAATATATAACTTTCTTTTTCTATCATAGCCTCTCCTTCATTATATGTTAACATATTTTGTTTAACTATTCAATTTTTAGATTTATTTTAAATTTACTTTTTTAATTTTTTTACAAAAAGTTGTTGACAATTATTTTTATTAAATGTATAATTAATTCATACTTAAGTTGCGGGTGTAGTTTAATGGTAGAACTCCAGCCTTCCAAGCTGATAGTGAGGGTTCGATTCCCTCCACCCGCTCCAATTATTAGAAGTTAATGGTTATCCATTAACTTTTTTTCTTACGTATCTTTACAAACATATATTAAACATGTTAAAATAATAGCATGTGAAATAGTTGTAATACTATAATTATTTAGAAAGGAGATATCATGCCAAACATAGTATCAGCAAAAAAAAGAGTACAAGTAGCAAAAATTAAGACTTTAAGAAATAATATGATTAGATCATCATACAAGTCAGCAATAAGAAAATTTGAAGAAGCTTTATTAACTAAAGATTTAAACTTAGTAGAAACTAATTTTAAAAATGCAATTTCTAAAATAGACAAAGCTAAATCAAAAGGCGTTTTAAAAGCAAACACTGCAGCAAGAAAAAAAGCTACTCTTGCTAGAAAATTAAATAATAATGCTAAATAATATTAGATATTTAAAGAAGATACTTAAATTAAGTATCTTCTTTTCTTTTATATTATATTTATTGTTTTATATTATTATCCTTTATCTGTTTTAACTTCTACAAATCCTATATTTTCATTTAACAAAATATTTAATATCTCTTTTAACTTTTCCTTATCATTATTATAATCTTTTACTTCTAATATAAATGTATGGCCTGCATTTGTATATTTATGAAATGGTGCTTCCCAATTTATTCTATCTTCTAAATTATTTAACTTTATTTTAAATGAATTTGTATAATATTCCTTATCTGTAACTCCTTTTATTTTACCATGTATTATTTGATCTATGTCTATAAACATATCTTTATCATAATCTTCTGGTAATGCAATAACTTGATAATTAAGATTATTTTCTTCTGAGAATTTATCACATTTTCTTCTTATTGTTTTTATTATCTCTATTCCTAATTCTTGTGCTTCTTTTATGTTCTCTATTTTATTTTTCTTGTATATTGCAAGTAATGCTTCATATAATCCATTAAATCCTATTCCTAATATACCATGTTTTAATGCTCTTCTTAATTTATCTTCTTCTTTAATTTTATCACTTTCAAGCCACAAATTATGTCCAAAAAGCATAGGATAATCATTTCTAGATTTTTCACTTAACTCTTCAAACCTATCATAAAGTACTTGTCTTGCCGCTAATAATACTTGTTCTAATCTTTTCAAAAATGACTTTTTTGAAAATCTCTTATTTTCCTTATTTTCTCTTATCGCAAGTCCTACTAAATTAATACTAACTATTCCGAAGTAATCCTCTTCCTCCTACAATTGCTCTTTTATCATCTAAATTATTATCTATAATACGTATACCATTTAAATATGCAACTTCTGTTAAATAATTATTTTCAATATATTTTTCTTTATTAAATGTACTATCTAACATAGAATATTTTATATTTTTTAGATTTAGTTCTAAACTTTCTAGAAATAGATCATGATTTATAGTATTTTCCATAAAGTTTATTTTTCTAGATAATTTAAATATAACCTCAAGTATACTATCTTTTTTATTTATCTCTATATTATTCAAAACTTTAAATAATGTTTTTGTAACTAATCTTCCTTCTTTTGAAGTATCTGTTCCTAAATTTAAACTAAATATTAATTTTCTTTCTCTTTCTTCAGATAATACATTTATATTGTTAATAAACAACATTATTGCATTATATGTATCTTTCTTTGTCTTTTCTAATGATATCTCATATACTTTTTCAAATATTTTAAATACTTTATTACTTTCTCTTAAATATCCTTTAAATATATTTAAATCAAATCCAATACTTTCTATTTTTTCAATTTCTCTCAAAATACCATTCATTGGTAAAAATTGTAAAAACTCTGTAAATTCTAAATATTCTAATAATAATTTTCTAAAATTTTGTTTAAATGTTTTAAGTACTGCTTTTGCAAGTAAAAAATCAAATGCAGGTATTCCTTCTCCATAATATTGTTCTCTTGATGTTAATAACATTATATTTGATATTATATTAGTATATGTATATATATCCATTTCTTTTTCTTTTATATTTCTATCTCTTACAAAATCTTCATCTAATTTTTCTGAAAGTTCCAATTCTGTAAATCCTGTTATCCCTGTAGGTATACATTCAATATCATGTATATATATTTCTCCTATTTCATGTGACTCTAAATATTTCTTTTTTATTGTTTGAGTCATTGCATATTGTTTTAAAATATCATTGCCTAATTTTTCTATTTTACTTTTAGGAGTTGTTCCTCCTCTTTTTTCTTTTATTGTTATATTATCTTCTATCTTTAATTTATCTAAGATTCCTAAAAATTTATATTGTTTTCTTTCTTCAAATGCATCTCTTATTTTTTTTCTATTTTCCCTATATTGTATAAAGCTTTCATATACTTCTAAATATTTAAGAGATTTTAATTTATTTACAATGATATCTTGTATCGTTTCTATCTTTATCTTTCTTTGTGTTTCTTCAGAATCATTTCCTATAATATATTTATCATATAATTCTTTTAAAACTGCTATATATACTTTATTTGCATCTTTTTCTGTATAATTATCATTTGATACACTATCAAATGCCTTTTTTATAGCTATTGCTATTTTATCACCTTCAAATTCTACTTTTCTACCATTTCTTTTAATAACTATTAATTGTTTTAAACCTTTTTCAATGTTTATGAGTTCCATATTACTCCTTTACAATTTCTAATATATCTTTATATATTTTGTCACTACTTTCTTTATTTTCTTCTATATATTCATATATATTATCATATTCTTCTTTCTTTTCTTCTAAATTTCGTTCTTTAAGTATATTTTCTATTTCCTTTACCATATTTTCTTCTTCAAGAGATATAACATATCCTTTATTTTTTTCTCTTATATCTATTATTGCATCAGATACATCTGTTGTTATAATCTTCTTACCGAAGTACCATTGACTCTTGAAACACAACTGGATATCCTTCTGTTAAAGATGTTAAGATTATATAATCTGAAATTTTAAAATAAGGATATGGATTTTTTTTCTTTCCTAAAAATATAATTTGTTCTTCTAGGTTATTTTCTTCTACATACCTTTTTAATTCTGGTGTTTCTTTTCCTTCTCCAATCATTAATAAATATATTTCTTTATTATTATTTTT
>CALIMU010000133.1 GCA_938045355.1 uncultured Clostridium sp.
TTTTTATCTATATTATTTAATTCTTTAACATTTTTTGTTGGATATGTAAATATATCTGTTTCAATAACTCCTGTATTAAATTCTTGTTCTATCCAATTAACCAAAGAATTTATCCCCATTCTTGTCCTTGATATTTTACTTTTATTTTGACTTTCTCTACTCTTAGAATAAAATTCCATAAATTCTTCATAATTTTTCAACAATCCTATATATTCATCAATATTTAGTTGAATTGGAGTTATTAGAGTTGCTGGATTTATTCCAACTAAAAATACTTTAGAATCATATGGATTCCTTTTTGATATATATGGTCTTAAATATGGATATTCTTCTCCTAGATATATATCATTAAATATATTATTATTCACTTGCCTTAGCTTTCCTTATACTCATCTTCTTTCTTATTTGCAACAATTACTTTATTACCACTTTCCATTATAAGACTATACATATATAGGAATGCAAGAAGTCCTACTGCTATTACTATTAATGGCTTTGTTCCTATCCTAAATGAATTTAAAACTGGAATTATAAGTAAGGTTAAAGCAGGTATCGCAATTTTTACTTCTTTTATCATTTTTCTTAAAAGTTCAAATGCCATATATATTACTGGTATTATTAGAAGTATCATTTTTATATAATCATCTCTAACTGCTCCTCCAGATAATATCTTATCTAAAACTCCCATAACCTTATCATAAAATACTATTGTTCCTATAAACCCGGCAAACACTATACTTATAACAACTGCTCCTGCCGCTATATCTTTAGCTTTTTTTGCATACATACTAAATTTATCTGTATACATATCTATGCAAAGTTCTATTGCAGTATTTATCATTTCTGTTACTATAACAAGTGCAATTGCAAATATAACAAGGATTAACTCTATTTTAGATATTTTAAATATTGCTGCTAGTATAAGTACTACAATTGTTATCCCAAACTCTCTGTGTATACTTTTTTCACCTTTTGCTGCTAGCATTATACCATTTGTAGCATTTTTTAATGCTTGTTCTACATTCTTATTTTTCTTTACTTGCATAATTCACCTAGTTCTTTTAATACATTTTCTTCTTTTTGTCTCATCACTTTTTTATCTTCTTCTTCCATATGGTCTTCTCCCATCAAGTGATAAAATGAGTGTACTGTCATATATGAAAGTTCTCTTATAATCCCTGTATTATATTCTTCTGCTTGTCTTTCTACTTGTAATATATCTATAACAATATCTCCTAAAATAGTTGGTATATTATTTTCTACATATATTTCTTCTAATTTTTCTTCAAAATCATTTTTTTCATACATAGGAAAAGATAATACATCTGTAACTTTATTAATATTTCTTGTAGAATTATTAATCTCTTTTATCCTATCATCTCCTACTATCTCTACATTAATAATTATATCTTTTCTTAAGTTTTCTATTTCTATACATTTTTTTAATGTTGTTTCAATTATCTTTTTAATTTTTTCTTGTTCTATATTATATTCTTTTTCAATATCATCAATATATATATCTATATTTCCCATATTTCTGCCTTTATCTTATTATATTATAACCTAATAATATCCTATTTTTGTCCTTTTATTTTTCTTATAGTAAATTTAACTACTTTTTTTGCTCCTCTACAAGCTTTTTTAACACCTCTTTTACCTAGTGATAATACTTTCTTAATTCCATTTTTACCTTTTCTTAAAGTATCTGGAACTATATGTTTATGGTTAAGAAGCCATACATAAAATCCTAAGTCATTCCCTACTATTAAGCTTTCTTTCCAAGGTTCATTTCTCATTAAATTTCTTACATATATTATATTAAATCTCTTTAATCCTGTAACTTTTTGTCTTCCATTTAAATATTCACCTGTTCCAAATGTTTCATTATATACTAAACTATAATATGCTTCTACTAAGATCTTAGATGGATTTTCTTTTATTTCTCTTGCAAGATTATATAGATATCCTAAATACATGTCTTCCATAATATCTCTTTCTTTCATAAATTTTGCAATATATTTTGCTCCATCTATCATCCCTTCTCTTATAGGTAGGATTATATTTTTTACAAAGTCTACTTCTTCTTTTTTTCCTTTTCTTATAGCTTTTCCATTTTCATATCCTGCAACGCTCTTAGTATCTGAACTAAACATCATTTCATATATTGTAAGTGTAAGTGCTACATATTCCCATGTAACCTTACTATCACGTATAAGTGCACGTTTTGCTACATTTTCTCTTTGTGGATTATAATAATCAAAAAGTGCTATATATCCACCTTCAATATGTACCTTATCAAGTACAAATGCTAGATTATCTTGGATTGTTCCTCTCCATCCAATATCTACTAGATATATTTTATTTCCTTCTTTATTTTCAATTCCTTTTCCTTTTAAATATTCTAAAAGTTTTTCTCTTTTTTCTTTTAATTCTTTTTCTATTTCTTTTTTAAACTCTTTATCTTGTAATAATGTTGTTACTTTAAAGTTAAACCATGGTTCATATATTGTCATTTCTTTATCAATATCATATTTTTTAAAGTATTCATCATATTTTTCTATATCAATATCTAAAGATTTAAATAATGCTTTCATACTTTGTGCTCTATATTGTGACCATATTCTAAGTAAGTTTTGTACATTAAATTCATCAAGTGATGCTGCAAATGTTGCAACTCTACTTACTTCTATTAGTTCTGCTTTTGGCACTTTAAATGGGAATGGATTATTTTTTTCTATAATTTCATGGAATTTTATAAATGTTTCACCTTCACGTGTTTGATAATATATTTTATCATATCCTTTAAGTACTGCATCTATTATTATGTCATAAATATAGTAATATGCTATTGCTGAAAATTCTATTCCTTGATTATATAAGCTTTTCTTATATTCTTTTAGATTTTCTCTAGTAAGTTTTGCTAAGTTTTCTGTACTTGTATCTTTCTTTATATTATCTAATTTTAAGTCTATATTTCCTAAATTGTTTATATCAAAATTATATTTTTTAGGATTTGGAATCTTTATTGTTTCTATTCCATATCTTTTTGCCATGTCTATATCTGAATGTTGATTATCTCCTACATGTATCATATTTTCATATTTTATATTTTCTTTTTCTGAGAAATATTCAAATAGATGTCCTTCATCTCTTTTTGTTTTCATTATATCTGCAGATACATATATTTCTTTAAATTTTTTATCTAGTCCATGTGCATTTAAAATTTTTATTAAATCTTCTTTTGGCATATAAAAATCTGAAATACAATATTTTGTATTTTTATCATATTTATTAAATATATCTGTTATTAACGGATTTATATATGTTTTTTCTATTTCTCTATTTATTTCATATTCTGGAAGTTCTTGTTTTAATATTTCTTTTTCTTTTTCTGTTCCTAAATGTGTTCTTTCTATTAATGTTGCAAGTACTTCTCTGAAATTACATTCTCCGTCTACTCCTCTTTCTCTTGCTTTTTCATATTCTTCAACTTCTATACTATCTCTCAATCTATATAATGTTAGTTCATTTCTATATTCTTCTTTTATTTTAAAATATTCCTTATAATAATAATATCTTAATGTATGTACTTTTATTTCTTCAGGATGACATGTTCTTTTTAATATCGTATCCCATATATCAAATGTTATTACTTTTTTTTCCATTTTTTCTCCTATATTTTTAATTTAATTCTGCATTTTTTATATTATTTTCTATAAACTCTTTTTGTTTAAATTTTTCTTCTGCTATTTCTTCTAATGTTTTATTTTCTTGTTTTTCTTTTATAATATTATCTATTTTACTATTTAACTTATTCTTCTTTTCATTTAAATCTAATGTTATTGTAAGTGATATTATATCTTCCAATATATTTATACATTCTATTGCTCTTATTCCTAATAGCTTTTTCTCTCTTTTTATAAGTTCAACTTTAACAGTAGTATGATTTCTTACTTTTTCAAACAATGGATTTTCATTTATTACTGTTAATATACTTGAATTTATAGAAAGTGCTTTATTTAATTTTTCTATTGCTAAAAGGTCATTTTCTTCTAATATATCTATTTTTGCAAGTTCATAATATGCTATATCTTCTACTTCTTTATATGTAGTTGCTTTTGTTAAATATTCTTTAGCATTTTCTAGTTCTCTTTCTATTATACTAATCTGTCCGTATATTTATAAGCAAATATGATTTTTCTTTAATTTTAAGCATTTTTTCTAATATATTTCTTGCTTCAATATAATTATTTAGACATAAAAGCAGATATACATATGTATATAATTCATCTTGAGTTATATTCTCATCTTTTTTTATTATCCCTTGATAATATTTCTCTGCTTCCTTATATTCCTTATTTTCTATCAAAATCTCTGCAAGCATTATTATTAGTTTAGTATTATTACTACCTTCTTTATTATTATTTATCCTTAGATATTTTTCTATATAATATTTTTTATCTTCTTTATCTCTAAGTTTTCTTATTAGAGTTATTATCTTACTTTCTACATATCCTATTAGTACATTTTGTTTCTTACTTTCTCTTATATTTTCAAATATTTCAAAATATATTTTAAGAGCTTTCTCAAATTCTTTTTCTGATTCATAATTTTCTGCAAGTTCTTTTTTTAATATATTTGATTTTT
>CALIMU010000134.1 GCA_938045355.1 uncultured Clostridium sp.
TTATTTTCTCTATACAATATTCCAGATGTATTAAAAAATGATTTTATTTCATCTCTTGTAATATCTGATATTTTTTTATCATATTTAGTTTCTATAATTTTAGACATTTCTTCTAAATTTGGTTTTTCAGTTATAATATCTTTTAATTCTAATTCTATATTTTTATTCCTTGCTATATTTTCTTCCAAATATTTTATTGCTTTTTTACAAGTTGAACATCTATTATAGCAATATACAATAACTTTTTTCATTATTACTGTTTTCCTCTCTTATTTATTGATATACAAACCATAATCCTTTTGCTTTTAATTCTTTTATAAGTGCATTATGTTCTGCATTTGTTTTTGTTGTATATAATTTTCCATTTTTATCTGATACAAAAAATAATTCATCAGATGGTGTGTAATTCTTAAGTAAGTCTATTACTGCCGCTATACTTGTCTTACTTGGCATACATATAGGTCCTACAGGTAATTTTCCATTCATATTTGGACCTCTTGTATTATATGGATTATATGTTTGGATTTCTTTTTGTCTTAAATCTCTTTCTGACATCTTTACTCCAAATGCATAATATGTTGTAACATCACTTCCGAAGACTCATCTTTTTATTTATTCTATTCATAAATATTTTTGCTACTATTTCTCTATCTGTTAAAGTTTTTTCTTCTGATTTAGTCTTTGATGTTCCTGCTTCTAATTCTATAATAGATGCAAGTGTTAATACTTCATGTATTGTAAGTTTTTTCTTATCTGTTATATTTTTATAGTCTACTAATTTCTTTTCTGTATGTTTTAACATTGTATCTATTATTGTTTCTATTCCAACTTCTTTATTATCAAATATATATGTATCTGGGAATAGATATCCTTCAAGTGGATAATATATATCTTTATTTGTTACAGTATCATAATCTATAAACCAGTATTTTTCTGAAAGTTTTTTAATATATTCTTTATCTTTCATTTTATTTAAAAATTGTTCTTTTGTATTTACTGTGACTTTTTCAACAACTTCTGCTAAATCTGTCATTGTTTTTCCTTCTAATAATTGTAATTTTATTTCTTCTTTATTTACATCACCTTTTACAAGTTTTTCTACAATTGTTTTTACATCATTTTCTGTATTAAACTTATATCTTCCTTGTTTAAATGAAGATTTTCCTGTTATTTTTGTATATAAATTAAAAATATTTTCATCTTTAATTGCTCCCTTTTCTTTTAAAAGTTTTGCAATTCCTTTAACAGTATCACCTTTTTCTACTAATAATTTTATATCTTTTCCTTCACCTTTTTTACTTACTGGACTTAATCCATTATTATATATTCCTAAAAAGATTAATCCTATAATCAACATTGCTGCTATTATTGATATTACAACTATTAATATTGTTTTATTATTCTTTCTACCTATTTTATTATTTTTTCTACTATTTTTAGGTCTTTGACTATAATCTACAACTATACTATTATCTATAATTGCATCTTCATCTATATATTCTCTTTCGTCATTCTCAAACATGTTATCATCCATATATTTCTCTCCTTATTTCTTAAAATAGATTAATATGTATAATCTACCATTTTTCTAATTGTATCTGATAATATATTATCATTTGGCATTACTAATTTTTTCCCTGTTTCTTTAAGTCTTGGCTTTAATTCTGTCACAAATCTTATAAATGCTCTTGTATCTTGTACATTCTTAACTTCTAATACTAACCCTTTCATATTATATTCTGATAAAGTTTTAAGTATATTTGTTATAAGTGTATTTCTTTTTTCAAAAGTTACTAAATCACCAATTATTTCTGATTCCTTATTTTCTTCTAATACAAAATGACCATATGGTATTATATTTTCTTCTACTAACTTCGAAAAATATGTAGAATATGATTTATTATTTTTATCATATTTTACTTGTATATTCCCATTTTCTTTTATTATAAAATTTGAAACAAGTGCTATATTTGTTTTATTATTATCTTTTTTTACATTTTCAAAATTCATCTTATAATCATTATAATTTGTTATAATATTTACATTCTTTTTTTCTTCTTGTTTATAATCTTCTCTTATAACTGTTTTTGTTTCAATCTTATTTTCTTGAATATAACCAACTTCTATTTTTTCTGTCATACCTTTTATAAATCCTGATTGTTTACCAATATATATAAGATTTTCTGTATTACTTACATTTGTAATATCACCACCTATTAAACTTGGAATAGATTTTAATTTTTCTTCTGATTTTAATTTAAAAATTTCATATCTCTTTGATTTTGAAAATACTGCAACCTTATTTTCATATGTTTTTACATCAAGTTCATATATATCTTTTATTGCATCTATAGGTATAAATACTTTTCCTTGTTTCTTATATGGTGCTTTTGGAAGAGTTACCTCACTTCCATTTAAATTCATAATATTATTATCTATTGTTAACATTCCTACATGTGTATCATTTGTTGTTATAATTTGACCTTTTGTTTCTTCATATATCAAATTATTATCAAATATATTTTTTATATCTGTCATTGTAATAAAATATACATATTCATCTTTTTGAGTTTCATCCTTTTTTTCTCTCTCAATTTCATTTGTAAGTTTTACCTTTTCACCATTATAATAAAATATATTTTTATATTTTTCTGTTTGCATATTATTTGATATTATTATTACAAAAAGTACCATACATACAAAAAATAGCATTACATATATTCTTTCCATTGGTTTTTTAGGTATTTTCTTTTTTTCTGAATATACTCTACCGTATTCCACTTACCACCTCTAATTATTTAAATAATTTTAATACTTTTTTAAGTATTGTTTTTTCTCCCAATCCGAATTTTTCTAATACCTCTAAAGGTTTTCCTGATTTTCCAAATTCAGTTGTTCCTATTTTTGTTATCTTTCTTAAATTTATTATTTCATTTTCCTCTTTTGTAATAGTATCAGATATTATACTTCCGAAGTCCTCCATATATACTATGATCTTCAATTGTAACTATTTTAGCATTATTTACAATATTTAAAATATTTACAACAAGTTCTTCATTAAATGGTTTTAATCTTATAACATCTATAACAAGTGCATTAATACCATATTCTTCATTAAGCCTTTTTTGAACATTATATACAATATCTATCATATCTCCCATTGTAAATAATATTACATCATGTTTTTTAAGGTCTATATCTTTTATACCTTTTATAATCATTCCTTTTTCAATATTTTTATCTAATTCTTTTTCTGATAAACTTTCATAATATTCATCTGTTTCCATTCTATATAATCTTACATATGTTGGATTATTATCTTTTGATATTTTTTCTATCAATTTTTTAGTTATCCTATCTGTAGATGCTGTATATACATACATATTAGGAAGTGCTCTCATAAGTGATATATCTTCAAGCATTTGATGTGTTGCTCCGATCTTCTCCGAAGTGTTAAACCTGCATGTGTTGCAACTAATTTTACATTGCTTTCAGAATATGCAACACTACATCTTATTTGATCATATACTCTTCCTGTTAAAAATGCTGCAAAGCTTGATGCAAATACAGTTTTTCCTGTTTTTGACATTCCGGCTTGCCATTCCTATCATATTTTGTTCTGAAATACCTACATTAAAAAATCTATCTTTAAACATATTTCCAAAAATATTTGTTTTAGTTGAGCTTGAAAGATCTGCATCAAATACAACAATCTTCTTATCTTTTTTCCCTAATTCTTCTAATATTTCTCCATAACTTTGTCTTGTTGCTTTTTTCATTATATGGCACCTCCTTCTAATTCTTTTAATCCTCTTAAATATTCATCTTCATTTGGTGCTTTTCCGATGCCATGTATTCTTATTTTCCATAAAAGATATTCCCTTACCTTTTATAGTTTTTGCAATTATTATATTTGTTTTATCTTTTGATAAATTATTTTGAAACAAATTTAATATCTCTTCAATATTATGTCCTTGTATTTCATGTACTTTAAAATTATAACTTTGTAATTTTTGTTTTAATGGATATATATTCATTATATCTGTAACATATCCGGTCTAATTGTACATTATTTGCATCTATTATAACAATTAAATTTTCCGGATTATATTTAGAAATTGCAAGCAATGCTTCCCAAATATTTCCTTCTTGCATTTCTCCGATCACCTACTACAACATAAACTTTTCCTTTTTCTTTAGAAAGTTTCTTACCGAAGTGCCATTCCGAAGCCCTACAGATAAACCTTGTCCTAAAGACCCTGTTGCTACTTTTACTCCTTTTGTATGTATTGATGGATGGCCTTCTAATGTTCCATCTATTTTTCTAAATCCATCTATCTCTTTTTTTGTTATAATTTTATTTAAATATAATGCTGAATATAATGCTGGACTTGCATGTCCTTTTGAAAATATTATTTCATCTTTTTTTATATCAAAATCTTGCATTATAACAGAAAGTACATCTGCTATGGACATACTTCCTCCTATATGTCCGAGATTTTGCATTATATACCATATTTAAAATATTTATTCTTAATTTTTTAGCATATTCTCTTATCTTATCTATCTTTCCATCATTTTTTTTCATAATTTTCCTTTTCTTTCGTATAATTAAAGTTTTAAAATATTAAAGTATTATATATCCTGCAAGTATTCTTAATATAAATATTGGTGATATATATACTCCTGTATATTTTTCTATATTTACTTTAAGTTTATTATATTCATCTATTGTCCATAATATCCCATTTATTACTGCATCTTCTGGTAATCTATCTATTTTATTAATATATGCATAATTTACTTCTGGAGTATTAAACATTTTTTCTAATATCATCTTATCATAAGGCTTATTCTTATCAAATTCTTTTTCTATATCAACATATAACTTGGAAACAATTCTTTTATTATCATCTAATAATGTTATTGCCAAAAATTTAATATTACCTATATCTTGTTTTTTCTTTTTTATATGTATATATCCTTCACTTTTAGATACTTTTGCCTCTACAACTGCAATATCTTCTGAAATTTCTTTTTCTATCCCTACATATAAGTCTCTAAATGAACTTTTAAACATCATACTTGCTATTATTGGTATTACATATATACATATTGCTATTATTATAACTGTAGTTATAATTCTTCTTAATTTAATTCCTTTCAAAACAATCTCTCCTTCTAATTATATAGCTACATTATAGCATAAAAGCCATATTATTAAAACTTTAGATTTCTTTAACAATTCTTACATCTTTCCCCATATATGTAATTTTTTTATTAGGTAATAATATAGCATCTCCTGAATAATATTCAGCACATATATTATTTAAGTTTTCCTTTTCTGACAACTTAAATTCTAATTTAGTCAATTCTTCATAAATAGTTTTAAGTGAATTCATTGATATAAATTTGGGATTAATATTTTTTTCTGTTTTTAACTTGTCCTGAAATTTCTTGTAATTTTCTGAATTATCTCTTAAATAATTATTTAATTCACTTTCATTTATCCCTGTATTTAATGTAAGTCTACTTAAATAGCTATTTTTTTGTGCTTCTGGAAAAGTTTCTATTTTAAGTCTTACTTCTTCTATTACTTGTCCTATAATACTTGCATCATTTCTAAAAGCTTCTATTTTAGCCCTTTGTATATTTTCAAAACCTGTATTTACTGCAAATGTAACAATTATTAGAAGTATTGCTATAGATATAACAAGTGATGTCATTGTTACTCCCAATTTTCTTTTCATCTTTTCCCCTTATTTTTCTTCCTTTATATTTTTATTTCCTGCTTCCATTTGTTTTTTTACTCTTTCTAATAAGTAATTATCAAAATCAAAATATTTTTCTGTTTCTACTTTTGGAAGCTGTGTTGTATCAACTGTTGCTTCTTCTATTATTATTTGTTTCTTATATGGCATAAGAAGTGCTTTTAATTGTTCTTCCTTTCCATCTCCTACTATTTCTTCCTTATTATATAATTCATCTAATATTTCTGTTCCTTCTATAACTTTTCCAAATACTGCATATTTACCATCTAATGCACTATCTTCTTTCATTACAATATTAAATAATCCTCCTGCTGAATTATAACTTTCATTTACTAAACCTGCAGCTATTTGTGTATAATTTGCTCTTCCCATTGATACCATATATTTAGCATGTTTTAAATCATTATTAAATCCATTGTTTGAAAATTCACCTTTTATTGTATATTTTTCTTCTGAATCTTTTCCTAAGTTTTTAAGTGTAACTTTTTCTTCTGTTTTATCTGTTTTTCTTCCAACATGTATAGTATTTATATCTCTTCCATATATTAATTTTCCATTATAATATCCGACTGCTTACAAGATTTATAAAATTTGCTACAGTATTTGGTGCTTTTTCAGGATATAATTCTATAACAATATTTCCTCTATCTTTTATCTTCATTGTAACCTTTGGATGTACTATTTCTTTTGGCTTATTAAATACAATATAACAAATAGTCCCTACAATTATCACTAAAAATAATATCATTAATATAAACTGTAATTTTTCTCTTCTTTCCATTTTCACCTCTAATTTAATTTATACACTTCTACTATATATATATATCATTAAATTTTCAACTTTTTTTTCAAAACTGTAATTGAACAATTAAAAAAAACTATAAAACATAAAGTCCTATAGTTTAAATAATTATTAAATATTTCATAATAATATAAAAAAGGACTACAATTTTTTAATTATAGTCCTTCATTATCTTTATTTCTAAATCAATACATTAATTATTAATTTGATGATACAGTAACTTTTCCTTCTGTATCCATAGAAAGTGTTGCCTTTAATTGTCCATTAAAAAATAAGTTAACACTTGAACTTGATAATGCATATGATCCTGATGATCCTGTCTTATTAAACATTCCTCCTGATGTTACTCCTTTTATATTTGGTGCTGTTACTGATGATACTGCATTATTTAATGCTGTTACATATTTATCAACTGCATCACTTGTCTTTTGTTCTAATATAAAATCTGCCCATGCTGATGCTTGTGCTGTTTTAAATTTATCTGTAGCTTCTGCCATTGATTGTTTTTCTTGTCCTGATTGTGCTCTTCCAATTAATCCATTTTCTCCTAATGCTAATTGTATTGCTACTGCTGCTAATATTAATAGTATTATTATTGTTATTACTAATGCTATTAATGTTATACCTTTTTTATTTGTTTTCATTTGTATATTTCTCCTTTTTATTTAATTTTTATTATACATATA
>CALIMU010000135.1 GCA_938045355.1 uncultured Clostridium sp.
ATAGATAAAGTATTAATGGTATATACATATATATTTAATAATATTTTATGTGATTGTGAATATAATAGGTTATCTAAAAAGCAAAAAGAGATGGGATTTGAAAGCTTAAATTATTTAGAAAGAAGGAAGTTAAGAAAGACACAGACTCTAGAAGGAATAATAAGTAAAAAAACTGTATGTACAGGATATTCATATATATTTAAAGTATTATTAAATATGTTAGGAATAAAATCGATTATAAATATAGGATATTATATAGATAAAGAAAAAGAAATTCCACATAGATGGAATTCAGTTAAGATTGATAATAATTGGTATAATATTGATAGAACAATTGGACTAACAGAATATAAGAAAATAATAAAAGGGAAAATACCAAAATATTTTTTATTGTCAGATAAGAAATTTGAAAAAAGATATATTAGGCTATTAGAAGATAGAAATAATTTTGGCACAAAATTGATTATAAAACATGCAGGAAAAGATTATAAAAGGGAACTTATAAGGAAATCATTTAAGAGATTAAAAGATGATTATAATATGATATTAAAATGATATAGGTAAATAAAAATAACTCATGTATCATTAATATTAAATTTTATTACAAATAGTTGCAAATACTTAAAAAAATGAAAATGATATATTAATATATTAGTTAGAGAAATTATATTAATTTTTATGAAATATAATGATTAATATAATAGATAATATAATAAAAATTTATTTGTGATAGGTGTATATGAAGATTTTAATGTTATCATGGGAATATCCACCAAGAATAGTTGGAGGTATTGCTCGTGTAGTTGGAGAATTATCAAAAAGATTGGCAATGGAAGGACATGATGTTACAGTTGTAACATATAGAGAAGAAAACATGCCATATTATATGAAAGAAGAAAGTGGTGTAAAGGTATATTGTGTAGATAATTACATGATAAGGCCTAATAATTTTATTGAATGGATAATGCAACTTAATTTTAATATGGTTGCAAAAGTTAATGAACTTGTTTTAAAAGGTGAAAAATTTGATGTAATACATGCACATGATTGGCTTGTTGCATATGCTGCTAAAAGTATAAAAGAAAGTACAAAAATACCTTTAATTGCAACAATACATGCTACAGAAAGTGGTAGGAATTCTGGTATAAATACAGAAACTCAAAGATATATAAATGATACAGAATGGATGCTTACATATGAAGCAAGTAAAGTTATTGTAAATAGTAATTTTATGAAAAGTGAAGTACAAAGACTTTTTGGGCTTGATTATAATAAGGTTGATGTTATTCCAAACGGAATTGATATTGATAAATTTGATGGAATTGTTAGAAATTATAATTTTAGAAGAAATTATGCTAAAGATAATGAAAAGATTATATTTACAATTGGAAGATTAGTATATGAAAAAGGAATCCAACATTTATTATATGCAATGCCTAAGATTATCCAAAATTATAATGATGTAAAACTTGTAATTGCAGGAAAACGGACGGAATGATGGATAACTTAAAAGAAATAGCAAGAAATTTAAATATAGAAGAAAAAGTATATTTTGTAGGATATCTAGCAGGAAAAGAAGTACAAAAAATGTATAAAGCAGCAGATGTTGCAGTATTCCCAAGTACATATGAGCCTTTTCGGAATAGTTGCATTAGAAGGAATGCTTCGGAGAAATTCCAGTTGTTGTATCAGATGTTGGTGGGCTTGATGAAATAGTACAACATCGGAAAAACAGGATTAAAATCATATGCAGGTAATGCTAATTCAATAGCAGATTCAGTACTTAAGATACTTTATGACTATAATTTATCAGATAGTCTAATAGAAAATGCTAGAAAAGAAGTTGTACAAAAATATAATTGGAAAGTAATTGCTATAAGTACATTAAATTCATATAAGTCTATACAAAAACTAGGAGTTAAAGAAAAATCAAATATTGTAAGTATTAAGGAACTTGAAGAAAAAAGAAATAAGGCAAAAGAAACAAGGCAAAATGAAGTTAAAGATGAAAATGATATTACCTCAAGCTTGTTAAAAGATGTTACAAGATTACTTAAATTTAATGATAGAAATAAGTTATTTAATATGTAATAGTAAATATTAAGAATTAAAATGATTATATAGAAATATAGATAAGAGAGAATAAGAGAAGAAAGAGATAAAAAATGACAAATATTTATGATGATGTTAATAATTTGGTTTCAAATTTAAAGAAACATGAATTAACAGTTAATTTTAAAGAAATAAGAAAAAAACTAAAAGAAGAAAATGAAGAATTGTTTAAAAAAATAGAAGAATTTCAAAAATTAAATATTGAAATAAATACAAAGATGTTAATGGAAGGAAATGTAGAAGAAGAAAAACAAAATAAGTCTAAAGAAATGTATGATGAACTTGTAAAAGAACCATTAGCATTAGAATATTTTGAAAAAGAACTTGCACTTAATAAAATGCTTGAAGATGTTAATTCAATATTTATGAATGGAGTAAGAGATATATATTCTGAAGAAGAATAAAAAATAAAGATAGGTAAATAGATGTTAAAATTTATTTACTTATCTTTTTTTATTTTAAATTA
>CALIMU010000136.1 GCA_938045355.1 uncultured Clostridium sp.
TCAAAGATGAAAATAAAAATAAAAACGAAAAAAGAGAATTTGTAGAAAAGAGAAAATTTAAAAATAGAGAAAATATAAAGAAAAGAAATAATAAAATTAAGAAAAAGAATGTTACAAAAAAATAAAAAAATATTAAATAAGATTAAAAAATGTTAAAAAATATTGAAAAACAGGAAAAAGGCATATAATATGTAGGAAACATATATATGATATTTGTATATGAGAATAATATCAGGAGAGTTTAAAGGTATAAATTTAAGCAGTATAAAAAGCAGTAATACAAGACCAACACTTGATAGGGTTAAAGAATCTATATTTAGTACTATTGAGTCACTTATAGATATAGAGGATACAAATGTTTTAGATCTATATTCAGGCAGTCGGATCTATAGGACTTGAGTTTATTAGTAGAGGAGCAAAAAAGTGTGTTTTTGTTGACAATTCTAAAGAAGCTATAGATAAAATAAAAGAGAATATTTTAAAGGTGGGAGAGCTTGAAAGATCAAGATATGAAATATATCAAAAAAAGTCTGATATACTTTTAAAAGAATTTACAGAAGATAATAGAAAATATAGATTTGATATAATCTATTTAGACCCACCATATAAAAAAGATGAATCAAATGAGATACTATATATATTAGAAAATAAAATATTAGAAGAAAACTCTTTAATTGTTTATGAAACAGATAATGAGGAATATATTAAAAATGTTAGGAAATTAGAAGAAAAGGGAATATTAGAAATTTTAAAAATAAAAAAATATGGAAGACCTAGCATTATATATATAACAGGAAGGTGAGAATAATGGAAGTTTTAGGGCTTTTGGAAACATTAGAGGATATAATTAGAGAAGCAAAAGAAGTACCTCTTTTAAAAAAGGCAATGATTAATCAAGATGAACTGCTAGATATAGTAGAAGAGATAAAATTAAAAATACCAGAAGATATTAAACAAGCAAAATGGATTACAGAAGAACGTACAAGGATACTTCAAGAAGCTAAAAAAGAAGCAGAAGATGTAGTAAAAGAAGCAGAAAAAAGAATAATTCAGATGGTTGATGAACATGAAATAACAAGACAAGCAGAAGAAAAAAGTTTTCAAATTATAGATGATGCGAAAATACAAGCAAGAGAAATAAGTGAAGGAACTAAAGAATATGCAGACAATAAATTATCAGAAGCAGAAAAATCAGTTCTAGATATTTTAAGTAAAGTACAAATGCAAGAAGAAATGCTTGCAAATATGTTAGAAAAATTAAAAGATGATAGAAGAGGATTAAAAAGATAGGAGAGAAGATGGCAAGGAAAAGAGCAAAAAATACATCATCAAAACAAAGCTCTGCATCTAATGCTAAAGGTAGTGTAAGTAAAGTAGATTTAACACTTATGGTATTGATATTATTTACATTAGTAATTTCTATTGTAATATATGGGAAAGGTGGAGATTTACATAGAATATTAGATCCAGTTATATCAGGAATATTTGGTCCAATAAAGTATATAATACCTGTGGGCTCTTTTTTGCTTTGTGTATCAATATTTAAAGAAGATAAGAAAAAACATTTTAATAGTATTTTAAAATATTCTATAATTATAATATTAATAGCATCATTATTTTCAATGTATCATATAGGAAAAGGGGATATACCTACAAATGGAAAGTTTGAAAATATTCTTGACATAGGTTATAGACTTCGGTGCTAGTGATAAAGGTGGTGGAATGATAGGAACTGCAGTTTCATCATCCCTTGTGTCACTTTTAGGAGTGGTTGGTGCTACACTTGTTATATTAGTACTTATTCTTTGGATGTCAGTTATAATATTAAAAGTAAGTATTGTAGATATGCTTAGCAAACTTATAAATGATTATAAGCTTGAAAAAGAAAAACACCAAAAAGAAATGAGATTATTAAGAGAACAAAGAGAAAAAGAAGTTGAAAAAATTACAGAACCACCTAAATATGTTCAAAAAACATCACAACTTAAATATTCAGAAAATGGTGAGATTAGAGAAGAAAGATTATATAACAAAAAAGGAACAGGATTTTGGGGATTATTTGCACCTAAAAAAGAAATACCTAAAAATGATGTTAGATATTCTAATGATGGACTTAATGTTATTGATTTTTCAGGAGGATCAGAAGAAAAGAAATATTTAGATAAAAATATTGATAAAGATAGAAGAAAAGAATTAGATAATAGAAATATTAAAAAAGAATCAGATGAACCAGAAAGATATGAATATAAGGGAAATGAAAATAAAGAAAATGAAGAAAATGTAGAAAGAATAGGAAATGCGGTATTTAGAGAAAAAGAAAAAGAAACACAACCTAAAACAGAAGAAGTAATGGAACTTGATGCAGATGATATTGTATATGAAGATTATGAATATGAATATCCACCAATAGAATTATTAAATGAAGGAAAGAAAACTTCTGCAAAAGCTTCTAAACAAATGATAGAAGATACAGCAAATGCACTTCAAAAAACATTATATTCGTTTGGTGTTTCTGCAAAAGTAATGGATGTTTCAGTAGGACCTGCAATAGCAAGATATGAATTAAAACCTGCACAAGGTGTTAAAGTAAGTAAGATTGCTAATTTAGCAGATGATATAGCACTTAATTTAGCAGCTGAAACTATAAGAATAGAAGCACCAATACCAGGAAAACAAGCAGTAGGAATAGAAGTACCAAATGAAAAGAGAGAAGCTGTAATGTTAAGAGAAGTTATTGAATCTAGAGAATTTGAAGAATCAAATTCAAAAATATCATTTGCACTTCGGAAAAGGTGTTGGTGGAAATAGTGTAATTGCAGATATCTATAAGATGCCACATTTACTTGTAGCAGGAAGTACAGGATCAGGAAAATCTGTATGTGTAAATTCAATAATAACAAGTATATTATATAAATCAGATCCAAATGAAGTTAAATTTTTAATGGTAGATCCAAAAGTTGTAGAACTTTCAATATATAATCAAATACCACATCTTTTAATACCAGTTATAACAGAACCAATTAAAGCAGCAGCAGCACTTAAATGGGCAGTTTCAGAAATGATAAAAAGATATAATAAGTTTGCAAAAGAAAGAGTTAAAGATATTGAAGGATATAATAGAAAGCAAGAAAAAGAAAAAAGAATGCCTAAAATAGTAATTCTTATAGATGAACTTGCAGATCTTATGATGGTGGCAGCAAAAGAAGTTGAAGATTCTATATGTAGATTGGCACAAATGGGAAGAGCATCTCGGAATGCATCTTGTTATAGCAACACAAAGACCTTCTGTTGATGTAATTACAGGACTTATAAAAGCAAATATACCATCAAGGATAGCATTTGCGGTTTCATCAGGTGTTGACTCAAGAACAATTTTAGATAGTGTTGGAGCAGAAAAACTTTTAGGAAAAGGTGATATGTTATATGCACCAATAGGTTCAACAAAACCTATTAGAGTTCAAGGAGCATTTATATCAGAAGAAGAAATAACAAGAATTGTAGACTATATTAAGAGAAAAGATGTTTCAGAAACATCAGAAATGATTGAAAGAGAAATTGAAAGTTCATTAAACCACAATGATGATAAAAAAGGTGGATATACTGAAGATGAAGAAGAAAGAGATCCAATATTAATTGAAGCTATAGAAAGATGTATAAATGATAAAACAGCATCTATAAGTTATCTTAGAAGAAAATTTAAGATTGGAGATTCTAGAGCAGGTAGAATTATAGACCAAATGGAAAAAATGGGAATAATATCTGCAGCAGTTGGAAATAAAGCAAGAGAAGTTTTAGTAACACCATATACTTGGGGACAAATAAAAGATAAATTTGTAAGTGGTGAAGCAAGTCATATAACTGAAAGTCGGAGATTTAATAGAAAATAATGATATTAATGAAAGAAAAATAAACTCTGGTGCAGTTACAACAGTAGCAGGTGATAGAGAAAGTGATTCAGTATCATTAAATGAAAAAATGAGACAAGATAGATATATGAATACAGATGGAACAGTAAGTAGCTCAATGAAAGAAAGAGAAAGACAAGAACAGCTTAAAGAAGAAGAAAAGAAAAGCTTTGTTATAAACAAGGGAAGTCTTAATATAACAGAAAATTTTGTTGAAGAAGTTATGGATTATACAATAGATGAACCATATTTTATGGATACAATAGAAGATATGATAATAGATGATGAAATATCTATAGGATATATAATGAGGAAATACAATATTTCAGAAGATAGAAGTAAAAAAATAATGGATAAGCTTTCAATGTTAAATGTTATATCAATGAAAGATTATTATTCTGCAATAGTTACAATAACTAAAGAAGAATGGAATAAAATTGAAGAAATCTTTGATGCAATAACAGAATAATAATAGTAATACTAAAGATAAAGGTAGGTAATGGATATGTTAGGAATATTTAAAAATATAATAAAAAATGATTATATATACGAAATAGAAAAAACTTTGGAAAAAAAAGGAATAACTAATGAAATTAAAAGTTTAGTAATGGATACATTATTTAAGATAGAAGAGACATATCCAAATTATAAGCGTATCAAAGTAGATGTATTAGAAAAAAGAGATTATATACGTGAAATTGTAGTAGCACTAAAAAAAGTAGATAATATATATATAATGAATATGCAAGAAAAAGATATATTAAAATGTGTTACAGATACAAAAATTGATAAAAATGCTAGAGGATATTATGATATACAAATATATCATAATAATCTATCACTTCTTTATGCATTACAAACAATTATAAATGAAGAATATGGAATAAATGAACAACCATGTTCAAGTGCTTTTGATAAGATATTAAAAATAGGTGGAATATATTTAAATATAGAAATACTTAGAGATTTTTCAGGATGGAACTGGAATAGAAATAAGATTAAAAATTTTAATATATATTATGATATTATATATAAAAACCTATTATTAATATTAGGAATA
>CALIMU010000137.1 GCA_938045355.1 uncultured Clostridium sp.
TTCTTCTATTTTATAACATTTTATTTTATCTTCTAATAATACATATATTTTAAAATCTTTATCTACAAATTCTGACATAAATTGTCTACAATATCCGGCATGGTGTTATATCTTCTATTTTTCCTTTTTCATTTATTCCACAAATTATTATATGTGAATATTCATTTTTTCTTGTCCCACTTGATATTGCTTTTGAAAATGCACATCTTTCTGCACAAATTGATTGTATACCCATATTTTCTATATTTACACCTGTATATATTTTATCATCTTTTGTATATAATATTGCTCCTACTTTAAATTTACTATATGGCGAATATGACTTTTCCAATACTTGTGCCATCATATTTTTCACTATCCCAATATCTTTAATATCATTTTTATTATCTTTTTTTATATCTTTTATCACATAATCTTTCATCTTTTGTTCCTCATACATTATTGCCTATTACTTCTTATTATATTTACAACTTATCTATTCTTTACTTTGTTTATCTTTTTCTACTGCTTTTTTTAAATATAGCATCATATTATATTTTAATAATTTTCTCTTTATAATATCTTTTACTTCTATTCCTGAAATATTTTTATATATCTTTTCTTTTTTTATGTTTTCAAAAAATTCTTGTATTTCTTTCCTTATATTTTCATCTTTTTCTGTTTGTAATATAATATACATTTCTTTCATTTTTTCTATAAGTCCTATTGTATATAATCTTTTAAATTTCTTATATACTTCTTTTGTTATTCTTTTAGAAGTATCATTTTTTCTCAATTCTTCTATTGCAAGCATACTTTGCTTATAGAAATATAATGTATCCTCTGCTTTTTTTATTGCTTTTTTATTATCTTTTATTCTTGTTATGCTATTTTTAGATAAAACATAATTATATAATGTTTCTTCTGTTGTTGTTACATTATTTGCAAGAAGTATTGTAAATGGTATAAGTCCATAATCTTCATGATATCTTCCATATTCAAATGAGAAATTATTACTTCTAAAATATTCTGTTCTAAATACATATACTGTTGGAAGCATATATAGTTTATCTATAAATCCTAATGCGATTATTGCCTCTGTCCCTTTTACTTCTTGAAGCTCAACACTTTTATTCCTAGATACAATAACTTCTTCTTCTGATACTGATTTAACATTTATTTTTAATATATCTAATTTTTTTTCTGATGATTTTATCTTACTTATTATGATATCAACTGTATCTCTATCTAAGAAATCATCTGCATCTAAATACATAAAATATGGTGTTTTAACATATTTTGTTCCCATATTTCTAGAATCTGAAAGTCCTGTATTCTTTTTAGATATTACTATACAATTCTCATTTTTTATCATATATTCTTTAGCTATTTGAAGTGTATTATCTGTACTTCCATCATTTACAAATATAATATTAAAATTTTGATTTTCTTGATTTATCAAATTTTCAAATAATCTATGTAAATTTTTTTCTTCATTATATGCACATATTACAAATGTTAATACTTTTTTTTCTTTCCTTACTTCTCTCAATTTATTTATCCTTCTTATCTTAACTTATCTTAAATTAATATTTTAAATAATATTTTCTAATATTCATCTAAATAGTTATATTTTTTACCATCTTTTTTCCATTCAATAATTGCATCTAAATTAACATTTTCTGCTGATTTAAATATTCTAAGTTCTACATTTTTATTTGTCTTTTTTAAGCTTTTTATAAGTTTTTTTACCTCATCCCTTTTTGATAGATTTTCATCATGTCTTGCTATCTTATAATCTGATATTGGACATGCACAATGTATAAACTCTAAACCATATGTATCTCTCCATTTTTCTATAATATCTTCTTCTACTAAATATAAGGGTCTTATAAGTTCTAAACCTTTAAAATTATCACTTTTTAATTTTGGAAGCATTGTTTTAAATTCACTTCCATATAATATATTCATAAGGATTGTTGTTGTTACATCTGTAAAATGATGTCCGAAGTGCTATCTTATTACATCCGAAGATTTTCTGCTGCTTCATAAAGTGCGCCTCTTCTCATTTTTGCACATAAGTAACATGCTCCTTTTGTTTGCATACCTGCAATTTTAAATATATTTGTTTTTACAAATTTAATATCTATTCCAAGTCTTTTTCCAGTATTTTTTATAACTTCTACCACTTCATCTAAAAATCCTGGATTCATACAAATATATTCAAGTTCTATTTTTTTATTTCCATGTATTTGAATTTCTTGCATACATTTTGCAAGTAAAAAAGAATCTTTCCCTCCAGATATACATATTGCTATTTTATCTCCATCTTTTAATATTTCATATTTATCTAGTGCCTTACAAAAAGGTCTATATATATCTTTTCTAAATTTTGTAATCAAATCTCTTTCTATTATCTCAAGTTCTGATATTTCTTTTTTACTTTTTTTATTTTCTTTTTTTCCTTCACTTTCCACTATTTTATTCCTTTAATTTTCAGTATCTTTTTCTAATAAGTATAATATTTGTGCAAATATCTTCTTATCCATATTTTTTAATATAAAATTCTTTAATCTTAGTCTTAATTTTCCCTTTAAATTATCATTATTATT
>CALIMU010000138.1 GCA_938045355.1 uncultured Clostridium sp.
ATATATTAACTTTTAAATTAAAAATATCTCTAAACACAATTTTAACACATATTTAAGATATAAGTATATAAATATAAAATATGTGTTAGAAAGTTATAAACATATTATACACACTTTCTAACACATTAACAATTTTTAATTTTATTTATTATTCTTCTGCTGTATTTGTATCAACATCTGAATCATCTTCATCATCTTCCATCATTCCATATGATGTATTTTCTCTTGCCATTTGTTTAACTTTTTCTTCTATTTCTTCTTTCTTATCTGGATTTGCTTCCATATATTCTCTTACTTTTTCTCTACCTTGTCCTATTCTTTCACCATTATAGCTAAACCATGATCCTGCTTTTTCTACAACTCCAAAATCTATTGCAAGATTTATAATATCTCCTTCTGTATCAAGACCTTTACCATATCTCATTGTAAGCATTACTTCTTTAAATGGTGCTGCAACTTTATTTTTTACTATTTTAACCTTAGTTTTATTACCAACCATTACACCATTTTCTAATATCTTATCTGCTTTTCTTATATCTATTCTTACAGATGAATAGAATTTAAGTGCTCTTCCTCCTGGTGTTACTTCTGGTGAACCATACATAACCCCAACTTTTTCTCTTATTTGGTTTATAAATATAACTGTTGTATTTGTCTTATTCATTTGTCCTGCTATTTTTCTTAAAGCTTGGCTCATAAGTCTTGCTTGAAGTGCCATATGACTATCTCCCATATTTCCTTCAATTTCTGCTTTTGGAACTAATGCTGCAACAGAGTCTACTACTACTAAATCTACTGCTGAACTTCTTATAAGCTTTTCTGTTATTTCTAATGCTTCTTCTCCATTATCTGGTTGTGAAACTATTAATCTTTCAATATCAACCCCTAATTTTTTAGCATATATTGGATCAAGTGCATGTTCTGCATCTATAAATGCTGCTTCTCCTCCCATTTTTTGAACTTCTGCAACAATATGAAGAGTAAGTGTTGTTTTACCTGAACTTTCTGGCCCATATACTTCTATAATTCTTCCGACGTGGTATTCCTCCAACTCCTAATGCAACATCTAATGCTAATGCTCCTGTTGGTATTACTTCTATATCTTCTGTCTTATATTCTCCAAGTCTCATTATAGAACCTTTTCCATATTCTTCTTCTATATCAAGCATTGCTTTTTGTAAAGCTTTTTTTCTTCCTTCTATATCTGCTTTATCAAGAACTATAATATCTTTCTTTTTTTTCTTATCTTTTGCCATCAATATCTCCTCTATCTTTATTTATAATTTTTAAAATAAGTTTATAAAAACTTATGTTTTTCTTTTGTTCTCACTTTTTCTGTATTTAAAATATATAATATAAATCTAATAACTTCAAGTAATTTTATTGTTTTAATTCTTAAATTAATATTACATATATCTTATTATACATATCTCAAATGTTGCATTTGTGTAACAAAAAAAGTTAAAATTTAACATTCTTTTAATGTATATATCAATAATTTAATAGTATAATAATTATATATATGAATTTAAGATTGGAGTAATTTTATGGACACAGTACAAATAGATAAAAAGGAAATAATTGCAAATGATAATATCACATTAACATATAATGGTGAATTAAAACATTCTAAAAGAGTGTTTGTTCATTATGGTTTAAATAATTGGACTAATACAAATGAAGTTCCAATGAAATCAACAGTAAATGGATTTGTTGCTACAATTTCAATTCCATCAGATGCATATAATATTGAATTTGCTTTTAGAAATGAATTAAATAACTGGGATAATAATTCAAATATGAATTATTCATTTTCTGTATGTCCCCCTTCTTTATTTGTAGAAGATACTTCTTCTCCACTTGAAACTCCATTCTTTAATACTGATTTTTTATTAGAATATAATTTAAATCAAAACTTTACAAATAACCAAGAACAAGCAAGTGAGTTTATGTTAGATCAAAATCGGAAGAGTTATCCTTTCTTCTAACTTTAATAAATTTGCTGATGAATTAGAAGATATAAAACAATCTGAATTAGAACAAAGTATTAAAAATAATGTTTTTAATTTTGAAGCTGAACTTAATGATACTTTAGATTCAAACTATGATAAAATTTTCATGACTAATTTAGATACAAGAACTGAAGCAAATGATGCCTTTGTAAGTTCTGAAATTATTAATGATCCAATTATCAATAATTCATTTGATATTATAGAAGAACCTGTTAAAAAAGCATCTCTTACATCTTCTGTATTATATTTTCATGCAGATAAACCATATGCAAAACTATTTAAAGAAGCTCAAGTTTCTTTAGTGCAAAATTTAATAGATTCTATTGATGATTCATTAAATGAAGACACTATCCTATCTGCAGAAAACACTGCTGAAACTGTTAAAAATACATTTAAATATTATGCAAAAGAAAATACATTATCATCATTAAGAAAACTTGCAAATCAAAATCTTCTAGCACTTGAAGTTGAAAAAGAAAAAGCTGAAACTTCTAATTATCTAACAGTTGTTAATAATAATGAATTAGATCCTTTTGATAATTCATTACTTGCAACAATAATTCGTTATAAAAATACATTAATTTCAGCATTTACTAAATTAAGAGCATTTATAAAAGATAGTTTTAGTAAAGAATATTAAATGTATTTAATATTAGATATATTGATTATATAAATAATTAATTAAACTTATACTATTATCAGTAATAATATTGATAATAGTATTTTTTAATATCCTGTTACAGGTAATATTCTTTCTACTCTTTTAGGTTTTGGTTCTGTTTTTACTTCTATCTTATTATTAGATATTTCTATTTCTATA